>CAILMA010000480.1 GCA_903835145.1 uncultured Bacteroidota bacterium | reverse complement strand
TGCCATGTGCGTTACAGCAAACACTACAGGGAGCACAAGAGTGCTGGCAGGTACCGGCCTCAAGGTAATGTACTCCGATAATAATGGTACAACTTTCGACTCATCCACCGGTATCAGTTTCCCCGTGGCATGGGGTGGCAATTATATTTTCCGTCTGTTTTCTGTTAATGATGCTGCACATACAGTCTATTGCATCACCTACGGCTGGGAACCGTCTTCATGGACAGCCGAGTTCTGCCTTTATGCATCAACCGATCACGGTACTTCTTTCCATCAGGTAAGGTATTTTCCTTATCACTCAGATAATCAACTTTCTTTCGCAACGCCAGTTGGCTCATCCACCTTATATGCATTGGGTGTTACATCTGGCATCGATGATACGCTTTATGCCGTCAATAGTGGCGTAGTTTCAATTGCTGGTTCGTCATCTTCAATCAATGCTGCCGATGCAAGTGTGGACATGAAGTGCATGGTGAGTGGGGGCACAACCCACTTTTACGCGCTCACAGCCGGCTCACATATCTACCACTCTACCAGCATGGGTAGCAGCTGGTCGCTAAAAAGTACTGTGAGCAATGCTTACATCATAGGCGTATCAAGCCAACACCCCAACGATGTTGAATACGGAGGGGTAGAGGCTTACCGTAGTAATGATAGTGGAGCAACGTGGACAATTGTGAATACCTGGGGCAGCTATTATGGTGCCATGGCTACAGATCTTCATGCCGACCTACGCAACTTCAGCTACTTCCAGTATGCAAGCGGCACCGAATTTGGTCTCGTTGGTACCGATGGTGGTGCTTATATCACTAACGATCAACTCAGTACGGTGTCTAATATCAGCCTTCTTGGTCTTCATGTTAATCAACTTTGGGACCACATAACAAGCCCTGTAAACTCGAATATTATTGTAGGTGGTGCTCAGGACCAAGGCCTCCAAAGTACAAACGCAGGCAGTGGAACGGGCCTTATCAATGAAAATCAGGTTATCTCCGGCGACTACGGCCAGCTGAGGATAACAGGCGGAGGCAATACTTTGTGGCCCGAATACCCTGGTGGCAATTTATACCTCTACAATTCGCTTTCAAGCCCGGCTTATATCGTATCCTGGACCATGGACGGCACACAAAAGTCAAATGCCGGATGGATGATGCCAACCAGCAACTATTTTAATAGTGCAACTCAGGATGAAATACTCATTGGCGGTGGGAACATAACTGGCGACTCGGGATCTTACATCGCGCACCTGGTGCTCACTAATTCAGGTGGTTATACTGTTACCCCAACCCAGTACAATTATAATTTTAGAACGCATTCCAATTCAGGTACTTCCGGCGTTTCGTGCATTGCGGTATCTACTCGAAGCACAAGCCTTATGTATGCCGGTACCGAAGATGGTACCTTCTTTTACAGCACAGATGCCGGTACTTCCTGGAACAAAACAGCAGGCTTTACCGGCGTTTCCGGCATGTGGCTTTATGGGGCTGCTATCCTGCCAAGTGTCGATTCGGTTAATACCGTGTATTATGGTGGAAGTGGTTACAGCAATCCGGCGGTTTATGTTTCAAAAGACCACGGTGTCACTTTCACTGCCATGGGTACAGGTTTACCTCCTACGCTTGTGAATAGCATGGCATCTTACAGCAACGACTCCTTTCTTTTCGCTGCAACCGATGCCGGACCATATGTGTACGTAAGGGCTGCCAGCCGCTGGTATAGCCTTGCAGACTCAACAACCCCTGTGGTTACATGGCGGTCGGTTGAATACTTGCCGGGTACTAAGACTATAAGATTTGGCACCTACGGAAGGGGAATCTGGGACTTTAATTTTACCCGGAATCATACTTTTGTTCCTCAGACAACACCTACTGCGTTGGATGTGAAAGTTGGTCCTAACCCGCTAAAATCAGGCTATCCGCTCACTCTTTTTACCGATATTCAGACCACTCTTCATTTGAACATATATACCACAACAGGTCAGCAGGTTTACAGCAATATTGTTGCGCCTAACTCACCGATACCTTTGAATCCGCTTACGCCTGGCATGTATCTTTATGAAATAAAGGGTGAGCAAGGCAGTAAAAACGGAATGCTGGTCATAAATTAATATATTGCGTATTCATCTCGAGTGTTTTCGGGCGTTGAATATTTTGGCGTGGAGCTACAATGGCTGGCATGTAAAGTGGTATCCATCAATATTCGTATGCACTGGTTTTAGAAGCAATGAAAAAACAACGGCTGTAAGTAGGAGCACTTATTATACCATTTAAACTATTAATTTCGGCGTGCACATCGGATGTCATATTACCCCTTCTGCCGCTCGCAGCAGAGGGGCCCGGGGGATGACGACACTATCTGCATGATGCCAATTTTCAATGGCAATTTGATATAATTTATTTTTTAAAAGAGGTGAAAGTGCTGAGCTCAAACCTTGAAAAGGGTGAGCCGTTTAGAAAAACAAATAAGATTGGTGGCTCGGTGGGAGGCATTTTTTCAAAGTTCGAAGGTTACAAAATGATTATATTTCATTACTTATAAGGTTTATGTTATTTAACTCGCTTCAGTTTCTGATATTTTTTCCGGTAGTAACTATCTTGTATTTTTTATTGCCCCATAAATTCAGGTGGTTTCACTTACTTGTGGCCAGTTGCATTTTCTACATGTATTTTATACCCATTTACATTCTCATCTTGTTTTTGACCATTATTGTCGATTACATAGCGGGAATAATGATAGAGAAAGCAAGTGGGCAGAAACGAAAATTGTACCTTATTATGAGCATCGTGGCCAACGTTGGGGTGCTTTCTTTCTTTAAATATTACAATTTTTTTGCTGGCAATATAAATGACCTTTTGCACCTGTCAGCAAGCGAGCACAGCGTACCACTATTAAATATCATTTTGCCGATCGGCCTTTCTTTTCACACCTTTCAGGCTATGAGCTACACCATTGAGGTATACAGGGGTAACCAAAAGGCCGAACATCACCTCGGTATTTATGCTTTGTATGTTATGTTCTATCCGCAGTTAGTTGCAGGGCCAATAGAGCGTCCTCAAAATATCCTCCATCAGTTTTATGAAAAGCACCAACTCGAATATGATAATGTTGCCGCTGGCATCAGGCTTATGTTGTGGGGGCTTATAAAGAAAGTCGTCATAGCCGATCGACTCACACTCGTAACCGACCCTATTTTTAACCATCCTCATGATTATTCAGGTATTGCACTCTCCATTAGCGTCGTGTTTTTTGCGTTTCAGATTTTTTGCGATTTCTCGGGCTATTCCGATATTGCTATAGGTGCAGCAAGGGTGATGGGATTTAAGCTCATGACCAACTTTAACAAGCCCTATCATGCCCGCAACATATCAGAGTTTTGGAAAAGATGGCATATATCGCTGTCTACATGGTTTAGGGATTATCTTTATATTTCTTTGGGTGGTAATAGAGTTTCAGTGCCCCGTATTTATTTTAATTTGTTTTTTGTTTTTCTGGTAAGTGGTTTTTGGCACGGAGCTAATTTCACTTTCATTCTATGGGGTGCATTGCATGGCTTTTACCTCGTATTCGCAATACTCACAAAAAAAGTAAGAGAACAAGCAAGTAATGCCATAGGAATAAACCGGATACTTTGGTTGTCAAATCTGGTGAATGTAACTATTACATTCTTCCTTGTCACTTTCGCCTGGATTTTTTTTAGAGCTAATAGCGTTCGCGATGCGTTTTTTATCATTAAAAAACTTGGTCAAATTCCGGCAGAAGTAAAAAAGGTGCTTATCACTCACAAAATGTATTTTTTGAATTTACCTAACCTGAATTCATACATTTATCCGGGCTTATTGGCAATTCTCTTTCTTGAGCTTACCCACATTGTGCAGGTAAAATATCGGCTGGGTGAAACTTTCAGCCAAAAGCCGGCCATATTTAGGTGGTCTGTGTATTATTCAGGACTTGCACTGCTCTTGTTTTTTGGCGTATACGAAAAGCACAGTTTTATTTATTTTCAATTTTGATCATGAGGAGGTTATACTTTAAGATTTTTCTTGCTATTGCTCCGCTGCTATTCATAGCTGGTTTTTACCTTTATGCCGATCCATTCCTCGTTGTGCGGCACTACAACAACTTGAAAGAAACACGTAAAAAGCATCTTGAGCTCAATCAGGATTACGTGGAAACCGAAACGTTCCTTGAAAATTACGAAAAGGCTCACTATGATTCCTATATATTCGGAAGCTCAAGAGCAGAGTTCTATTTTAGCCCGCATATACAACCCATTTTCAAATCTAATGCCATATTTCAATATGCTACGCAGTTGGAGAGTCTTTATGGAGTGGAGAAAAAACTTGAGTTTTTAGACAGGCGCGGAGCTGCGATAAAAAATGTATTGTTAGTTTTTGATGAGCAACTTTTGCGCACCACTACCAACAATAAGGGACATCTTTTCCGCAAACATCCATTACTATCTGGTGAAAGCAATATTGATTTTCAGGTTGCAAACTTTATGGATGTTTTTGACAGAGACTTTATCGTTAGCTATTTTAAATTGCTGACCCAAAAATCAACAACAGGCACTGCACCAGAAAAGACATTTTATGAAAAATGCGATGAGATGATAGCCCGCAACAAAGATTCCTTCTATAATGCCCGAAAGGAATATTTCTTCGACCGCCCCGCTGCTCAGCAATTTGGAAAGCCGATAATAGAAAGCGAACAGATCAGCTGCCTTAAAAATATTAGTGCTATTCTCAAAAAGCACAATACAAGTTATATAATTATCATCAATGCATTATACGATCAAGTAAAGCTTAACCCGGGAGATATGGATATTTTATACAGTATCTTCGACCGGAAAAACATCTACGATTTTTCGGGCATTAATGAAATCACGACCAATAAATACAATTATTACGAATCGGACCATTTCAGGCGTGAAATTGCAAGTAAAATCCTGGATAGCATAAATAGTTTGAGGAAATAATGCATGCTGCATGGCTCGGTGATCGTTATGATGCCCAGTTGCCCGATAACGTAACGGTG
>CAILMA010000479.1 GCA_903835145.1 uncultured Bacteroidota bacterium | reverse complement strand
TGTTGATCGTGAATGATGTGGTGTTCAACACCTGCGGGGTTGGTGATGAGCGGTATGTTTACCGGCGGTTGCGCTGCCGGCTATGGAAATTCAGCCACCTGCGGGGCTGTACGGTTTACACAGATATTTTGTTGGTTTGTTGCGGTCCGGCAGGTTCGTTTTTTTGACGGGCGTTGCAAACGCCATTCCGGGGCATCCCGATTGCAAATCGGGACGAGGGAGTGTTGTCCGTGTTGGGTGTCCCGGGGCGGTGCCCCGGGGCTGAGAGATTAAACCCTTGCAGGGTTACCCACGTCGGGACTTTCGACTAAGTACTAACTACTTACTACTAAAAAAAGGGGCGATGCCCCGGGCTGGAAGATTAAACCCTTGCAGGGTTGGTCGTGTTCCTAAGTTAATGAGATTAGATTGCAATGATGGGTATTGTTGTTTAAGCCCGTCGGGATTGGTTGGGGTGCCCGCCCGGCGAGACCTCATTCCCCCCGGCCCCCTTTCTCCACAAGTGGAGAAAGGGGGTGACGTCGAACGTAATCGTTTTTTCGTGCGTGTGTTGATCGTGAATGATGTGGTGTTCAACACCTGCGGGGTTGGTGATGAGCGGTATGTTTACCGGCGGTTGCGCTGCCGGCTATGGAAATTCAGCCACCTGCGGGGCTGTACGGTTTAGCGAAGATATTTTGTTGGTTTGTTGCGGCCCGGCGGGCTTATCCCTTTGAAAACAATGAAATTAAGTGAGTGCCTGATGTTATATGTGGCTGGAAATGACTTGCTTCTTGTACATTTCGTAAAGGGAGTTGGGTAATATGCGCATTACGTTGTTGCGTCTGGTTTCATCATAAAAAAACTTGTGGGAAAGGCTATAGACAAAAACGTTTTCAATTGCGTTTTTTATGGCTTTGTCGCCGTTGGAATACAGGTGTTCGGCCAGCATAAAACAGTTTTTTGCTGCATTGAGGTCGTTGACTTTTTCATGGCTTGAGGCATAGTTTATCATTTGCCGTGCGATTTCGTTGGGCTCAAGCGCTTGAGCACTTGTACACATGCCTGCGAGCTCAGGTATAGATTGGTTAATGTATCCGGATAGTTCTTGTTGGTTTATCATGAGTTTATTTTTACTAAACAAACAGTAGAAAAAATCATGCCAATGCAGTTAGGTCCATTATAATTTTTGGAAAGAAAAACGTTTTTTAACTATCCCTTGATTATCCTCAAGCACCAAGATATACGAACCTTCTTTGATGCCGGATACTTTCCAGGTGTTGCCGTGGAGGTTTATTAAGGCTTCGTTCACTTTACGGCCCACAACGTCATAGAGTTCCAGCTTGTCAGTTGGCGCCATACCTGAAATTGTGACTATGTCTTTAACAGGATTAGGGAAGAGATTGTAGTTCACGACCGGTACGTTGCCCACGGCATTGGGAGTATCAATAGTATTTAATGTAGAGTCAATAACTGACGGGCTGAATGCGTAAATGAAATTGACCTGGGTAGTGCTGCCCGATGGCATGGAACCGAGCGAAAATATAAGGCCTATGGCATTGTTGCCCACATCAGAATCGTTCTTGCTGTAGAGGTATGCGCCGTCGCCGGAATAAATATTATCGATAGTAGTGGAATTGGGCAGCTGAGCTGTCTTACTTATAAAGCCAACAGCACGGGGATCTTGGGTTGCAAGACTCAGATAGGCATTGTTGTACATGGTGCCACGTGTAGAGATAACTGTTCGGTTGAGCGTATCGGGCAATGAATATTCGATTTTGTTCTTGGTATTTGGGACAGAAGAAAGCGACTGGTCGTTATGAGGATTTATGGTACGCATGTAGTATACATTGCTCATAGTAGAGAGGCTAAGATTTTCGAATAAGATCTCCACTTTTATATACAACTTATTAGTATCGAGGGAATAGAACTGCGTAATGTACATGTCGCTTACAATACCCTGTGCTGCAACCTGACTTACACCGTTGGTGTCTAAGTAGCTCATGATAGAGCAGGTCATGCCGGCTGCGAGGGTATCAGAAGTCGCCGCGTTGTGGTTCCAAACGTCTATCTGCCCGGCATCGTACATAAAGCTCCAGCCCTCCTGAGGGCCTCCGGGTAGTATAAAATCGCCGAAATGGGTTGGAGTGCCGTTGTCCCAACCATCTTTATCGGGGTCGGCTACGAAGCCAATGGACGAGTCGGAGGCAGATGCACCACCACAGGCGGCACCGTTATATAAGGTAGCAGTGCCCTGCGGGTGATAGCCGGCAGAGGGACGATAACTGGAGCCAAAAGTACCGTTCCAGTTAACACCAGCCTCAATGTATTTACCTTTAAGGAAGGCATTACAATTGCTGATTTGCGCCAGCAAGTGCTGCTGACTCATGAGGAGCAGGAGCAACGCGACACTACAGTATTGAAAATAAAGTTTTCCCATTTTATGATAATTAACCGCTGATGAAGGGGTAATGAACTTTGACAAAATAACTTCGGGTGACATGCAGAAATTATTTTGGTAACGTTCTCACGGTTGCTGACGGCTATTCAAAAATACAAAACATTTTTAAATGGACGCTACGAAACACGATTAAGAAAAAATGACAAAATAAATCCCCCCATCTGACTTGCTCTTTTTCATTTCTGCACCGTCACAATCCCACCCTTCAGCGGGATAAATAATTTATAATTTGCAGGTTTTTCGCCTCGTATAAAAGACAAACTTGTGTAAATAACGGTGAACCAGTTGATAAACAGCTCAAATAAATAAAGGAACGGGTATATCCTTTGAATTTTCGCATTATTTATAGATATTTGTTCAGTTGATTCCGATAACCATAACATTACAGTTCAAAGCATGTCAAAATTTACCTTAGTTTTCATCATATCGCTGCTTTCGTTTTCAGGTTTACAGGCCAAGCGCAAGTGGGAGCCGATAAAAGGGAAACCTTACCATTTTTCCGTTCAGATTACGAATCCACTGAGTGCAATGTCGAAGGCCGGAGGCGTGCTGGAGTACAGGCAAAACTTAAGTTCAATCAACATTGCCCTTACCGACTATATTGGTGCATACCAAGGTTTACAATACCGTGCAGAATACCAGAAGTATATTAAGACCATGTACAGGAATGAGTATTTCTGGTATATAAGGGCGCTCGGGGGCAGTGCATTGTATGTAAGCCAGCAATTGCAGACTTTCGGCGATAAGAGCAATGTAAAAGTTGGTCCGGTTGATTATTATGGTGCAGGATTTGGTGTTGGTCGCAGGTGGAATTTCAAGCATTTTATGATATCTCTTAATGCCGGTTTGAAGTTTACAATGCTGCCTAATGACATGAGCGACGAGAATAAAGATTTATTCCGGGTGTTTTATGCTACTGGTCCGGGTTCGGTGCTTGATCTTAATTTTAGGTTTGGGTATCAGTTCTAAGTTAAAGAGTTATAAAAATATTTGTTTGCAATGCCACACCAGCCGGTGTGGCATTGTTGTTCCGGGTAGTTTGGGTCCAATTGGCTTTGCAGCTCGGAGGGTGTGACGGATAAATATTTTTTGGCCGAGGACCCTAAGAATTCTATTTCTGTTAAAAAGTTTTCATTAAATTTAGGTGATGATTCAGCGTTTATTTGATATCGTAGAACAGCGCAGCAAGCAGGCCCCTGCTGCGACCATGCTTGCGGCAAAGGAAAACGGAGCCTGGCGCACCTACAGTACAGCAGATGTATGGCAAACAGCGCAAAATCTTGCCGGTGGCTTGCTTACCCTGGGCATTTCCAATC
Organism: uncultured Bacteroidota bacterium; assembly: GCA_903835145.1. GTDB lineage: Bacteria > Bacteroidota > Bacteroidia > Chitinophagales > Chitinophagaceae > Flavipsychrobacter. The sequence continues at coordinate 3,931 of CAILMA010000479.1, read as the reverse complement.
AGGTTTTGGAGCCTGACCAGCAAGAAAAAATAGCAATCATTTCGCCCAACCGACCGGAGTGGATAATAACAGACCTTGCTGTGCAACTCACGGGGGCTGTGCTCACCCCGATATACCCTACTATAAGTCCGGCAGAACTGGTTTATGTGCTGAATGAGGCAGGGGTGAAAATAGTATTTGTAGCCAATAGTGATATTTATATGCGTTTCAAGGATGCATTTGCTGAAATGCCTACGTTACAGCATATCTATTCTTTCGATGAGGTATCCGGCATAGACAACTGGAAAAAACTTTTGCTGCCGAACGCCGTGCCTGATGCAACAGTTGTGAGCAGGATACAGGCTTCAACACTGGCAACGATTATTTATACTTCAGGCACCACTGGCAACCCCAAGGGGGTGATGCTCTCCCACAATAATATTGTGAGTAATGTGCAGGATTCTATGCCGGCATTTTCGTTTGCATCCGAAAACAGCAAGGCACTTAGCTTCCTGCCGCTCAATCATATTTTTGAGCGCATGGTTACCTATGTATATCTACAGGCAGGGGTATCTATTTATTATGCTGAAAGCATGGATACCATTGGGCTTAACCTGAAAGAGGTAAAGCCGCTGGTATTTACCACGGTGCCACGGGTGCTCGAAAAAGTTTATGAGCGCATCATGAATACCGGGCTGGAACTTAAAGGCATAAAACATGCGCTTTTTTTCTGGGCACTGGATCTCGGAAAGCGATATGATAATGTGAACCAGGGCAACCCCTGGTACCGGCTGCAACTGGCCATAGCCAATGCGCTGGTGTTCAAGAAGTGGCGCGAGGCACTTGGTGATAATGTAAAAGCAATAGTGGTAGGCTCTGCGGCAACGCAGGAAAGGCTGGTGCGTATTTTTACAGCGGCAAAAATTATAATAATGGAGGGTTACGGCCTTACCGAAACGTCGCCGGTGATATCCGTAAACAGGTTTGAAACCGAAGACCGGAGGATAGGGACGATAGGCCCGCTGATACAACATGTGGAGGTGATGATAGCCGAAGATGGTGAGATACTTACGAAGGGGCCAAACGTGACCATAGGGTATTTTAAACACCCTGAATTAACGGCAGATGCGATTGACAAGAACGGATGGTTTCATACCGGTGATATAGGGCAATGGGTGGAAGGCCGCTTCCTGAAAATAACTGATAGAAAGAAAGAAATATTCAAGACATCGGGCGGAAAGTATGTGGCGCCGCAGGTAGTGGAAAACAAGATGAAGGAAAGCCCCTTGATAGAGCAAATGATGGTAGTTGGTGACGGGCGCAAGTTTGTGAGCGCCCTGATAGTGCCTGCTTTTGCGCAACTGCGGAAGCATATGCGGGACAACTACCCGAGCCTGACGGTACCTGCAAACAATGCGGAAATGATAAAGATGAAGGAGGTGATAGCGGCGGTTCAGAAACAGATTGACAAATACAATCCTTTGTTCAGCCACCCGGAGCAGGTGAAAAAGTTTGCTTTGCTGCCTGATGAATGGACCATAGATAGTGGCGAGCTTACGCCTTCTTTAAAGATAAAACGCAAGGTGATTCTGCAGAAGTTTTCGAAGATTGTGGAGGAGATTTATGTGGATTAGGGGGGTGTTTGAATTATTGGTTAGCGTTTATTCCGAAAACTCGGGGTAGTCTGGCTATTTTTGTTTAAGCCGGGCGTGGGGACGGCTGGGGCGCCCACCCGCCGAGACCTCATTCCCCCCGGCCCCCGTTTCTCCACAAGTGGAGAAACGGGGTGACTTGGAGCGTATTTGCGTTTTCGTGCGTGTGTTGGAGTGGATAATGTGGTGTTCAACACCTGCGGCGTTGGTGGTTTCCCGGGGCGATGTTACCCGGGGCGATGCCCCGGGCTGGGGGATTTTGCCCTTTCAGGGCGGTGTGGCTAAGCTACAGTGCGGAGTGCGGGGGCGAGAGCGGGGTGCGGGGCCGAGGGCCACGGCGGGACAAGTTTTCAGAATAAGAGAATCGGCAGAATCTCAGTTGTGATAGGTAGTTGTTTTTTGTCTGAACCTGGATTTTTAGGATTGAAGGACAAAAACGATTCCGGGTTTTGACGGCGGTCTGAATCAGAATCCGCAACGGCGAGAAAGGTCCGCCACGGCGGGACAAGTTTTCAGAATAAGAGAATTTTCAGAATCGAATGCGATGGGTTGTTGTTTTTGTCTGAACCGGAATCCGCCACGGCGAGGCAGGTTTTTAGGATTGGAGGACAAAAAGGATTCCGGTTTTTTTCAATGGTTGTATGCGCTGGTCTGACGCTTGATCTAAAGAATGAAGGACAAAAATGATTTTCGGTTTTTGGAAGGTGTGTTTGGGGGTGTTGAGGCAGGGATATTGTGAGGCGGGGACGCAATGGGTTAGAAGGTAATGCATTTTTCGGGATAGTCGGTGGCGTAGCGGAAGACGAGGTTGCGGATGAAATCGTTGTCCTGAAACGGTTCGAGGGCTTGCTGGAGGGTCTCTATGCTGGTGAGTTGTTGTTTTTTGTTGGTGAGGTAGCCCATGCCGTAGAATGTTCCGTCTTTAATGAGGATGCAGCTTTGCTCTTCGTGCTCAATACCTTTATCTATCAATGCAAAGGAAGGCAGGCTTTTACGTATGAATAACATCGCTTTTCGGGCTAAGGCGTTGTAGTCATCGGCTGGAGCATGGGTGGTACAGTCACAGGATGGTGAGAGGTTGCAAAGCCGCGCACATAGCCCGAATTCGCTAATGAGCTCCCGTAATTTCGACTGCCCTTCCATAAGTGTATTGAAGGTGTAGATAGGCGGAACCGACTGCTTGTTTTTCTCTATTTTAAAGCGAAGGTAGCCTCCCCTGTCTTCGTAAGAAAACAAACCAAACTGGGGCAAGTAGCCACGCTGGCTGCGGTTGTAAACGGGCCATAGCCTGCGGATCTCGCTGCTTTCGAGGATGTGGGCCATGAGCTCGGTACCACATTTTTTAAAGCTGATGTGGCGGGTCTCTTTAAGGAAATCCTGCTTTTGGCGGTTGATCTTATTGTTAGAGAAATGACTCTTTACGCGCTTCCTTATGTTGATGGCTTTGCCTATATAGATGACTTTACCGGCAGTATTGTAAAAGTAATAGACGCCGGGTGTTTCTGGCAAGCGGGCCATATCCTCCACGGGCAAGTGGGGCGGCAGGTATTGCTCTCCATTCTTTATTTTGAGCATGGTGGCAATGGCGCCCTTTGTGTCATTTTCTATGAGTAACTTCAGGAGGTCGGCTGTGGCAAGTGCATCGCCGCCGGCGCGGTGGGCCTGTGTGTGGGTGATGCCGAGCTGCTGTGTTAGCTTACCCAGACTATAGCCATTGAGGCCGGGCATCACTTTGCGGGCGAGCCGCACTGTGCAGAGTTTTTTGTTGTTGAGCTCGTAACCGGCGCAATCAAGGTGGTATTTTACAAAGGAATAGTCGAAATTGACGTTGTGGGCAACGAAAACTTTATCCTCCAGCAACTCATGCACCCGGGCGGCAATTTCCTCGAAGGAAGGGGCGAAAGCGACCATGCTGTCATCAATACCCGTAAGGCGCTGAATGAAGTATGGGATGGGCATGTGCGGATTTACGAGGCTCTCGTAAAAATCGAGCACCTTTTCACCATCATGTATAACGATGGCAATCTCTGTAATGCCACCTGCGGCAGCATACCCCCCGGTTGTTTCAATATCTACTACAGCGTACAGCACACCAACAAATTTAGCGCATTTATCGGTGTAGAAAGCCATCGGTTTTCAAGAAAACAAACAGATTTTTTGGGTTTTAAAGTATAGCTCTTATTTTAAATTTATGCATGTCTATTCCACGCTACGAGCAGACACTAAAGGAGCATTAATCATGGCCAAACGAATGATAATACAACTTAATATTACATAAACAATATGCATTTTGTATTTTT
>CAILMA010000478.1 GCA_903835145.1 uncultured Bacteroidota bacterium | reverse complement strand
TTACAACACCTATTCACAATTATATTTTTATTAACGCATAACAGCCCGCTATTTTTTACCTTTGTTGTTCACGTGTAGAATATGAAGTTATTAATAATATCAATTTTGGTGGTTGCGGTTGTTTACAACTTACTTAATAAATACATTTTCCCCATCTTCCGTTTGTCCTCCTCCATAAGCAGTAACATGCGCAAAATGCAGGACCAGATGCAGGATATGGAAAAGAAAATGAACAAACCACCGGTTGCAAAAAAGATAAAAAAGGACGGAGATTATATTGACTACGAGGAAATAGGATGATTGAATTGTAAAATATTAGGAACATTGGTAAGGTAGCTTCGCATCGCTTGCAGAGCTTATTTTGGCAACGTTCGTTAACCATTTTTATTTGCCCATTTAGCCGATTGAAAACTAACCTGAGAAATAGCGTTATCATTGTTGTTTCAGCCCTTATGCTGTGTGCCATAGGAGCTGCGGCACAGCAGCAGCGTAAGCTCAAGCCGGAGGAAATACCACCTCAGTTCAGGCCGCCGCACCCGGCAGATAAAGTACTGCAACGCTACTTTACCATAGACCAGAAGCGGAACAACCAGGACATTTATACCGAGGAAGCTTTGCCACGCTCGCGCGAGTTCAAAAGGATTGACAGCACCTACTATGTGGGCTGGATGTTTGAAGGCACTTATAAATACAACCACTCTGAAGATTATATTGGGTTTAAGAATGCCATCTATCCGCTTTCCCGTGCCATGGACCTTATAGAGCATGACTATGCCAAGGCTCTGAGTACACGCACAGGCAATGTGATGGTGAATTACCCTATTCAAATCATTCAGATTGACTACACGATGGTGGCTAACTTCCTGATGAGTTGCTACAGCAATACCGACCAGCCCGACAAAGTGTACCAGCTGCTGAGGCGCACCCTGAAATGGAACCTTCAGTTCGACTACTACATGGACAGCTACAATTACCTTGCCTGGACCGTGCACCGGAATCGCTTTTACACCCATGACAAGTATAACTTTCTCGCCAACTCCATTGATGAAAATGAGGCACTTGCAAACAGGTACCTCGATACTGCTATGCGCCGCATATACCGGAACAAAAAAATGGACGATAGCCTGCGCCCCGGCATGGCGGACGGTGAAAAGCTAAGTGTGTATCATTATAAAAACATACTCTACAGTTATGCTTTCAATATAGATTCCGCGCTTCATTACTTCGAACTTATGAGGCAGGCGGGGCGGCTGCCGCATAATAACTTTGCCAACTTCAAGATGATTTGTGGCGATTTCAGGACTGCTGAGGCCGAATATAAACTTGCTTCAACGGTGGATGGTGCCGATAAAAGGCTTCAGGAATGGGCCTATTATAGCACTATAGTGGACATGTACAAAGCCAAACCCAAGGACGGGATACAAATGGCACGGGATATGATAAGAGCAGCTGGTACCACGCCGGGTTATGGCTGGTACAATATAGCCCTCGCGCGTAGCTTGCTCTATGACGGACAGGTGGCTGAGGCTCAGAAATACACCGACAGGGCTGCCGATTTTAAGGAAGTGCACATAGGCACTACGCTGGGGCAAAGCCATTATGAGTTTAGTATTCAGATGCTAAAATTGATCAATAAAGAGCAGGAGTGGAGCATGCAGCGCTTTGAGCACAGCAACTGGTGGTACAACCCCAAAGTTTTGTTTGCTATGAGCGGCAAACTGAGCGAAAAGTATGTGCAGCAGTTCCTTATTATCAATCAGTTTGCGCAAAACCCTGAGCGGGATAAGGTGATTTATAAACTGTTTTCAACTGAAAGTACTGTATCGTGGGACGAGATCTGGAGTCTGGTGAGCGATTTCAGTACGCAGTTTTTCATCAATCGTTTTCAGAAAGAGGCAGCGACTGACAAGCGTACCTATATCAGGAAGTATTTTGAGCTCTTTGTGGCCAAGCTTAAAATGAAGCAAGGAAAATACCGGGAAGCCAAAACAGCACTTGATGCGCTCACCCGCAACACAGATATTGACCCACCGTATGAGAAGTTATTTGCAGCCCGGCTGTATGAAGCTGAAGCAGAATGTGCAAAGGAACTTGATTATACCAAAGAACAGCAGGAGTGGCTCTATAAGCTGTATCTCACTTATCCACAGTTGGTGCCTTTTGCGAGTATGCCTATGAATATGGAGCTACACGTAACTGGGGTAGAGGATAAGAAGGTAACAGAACGCCTTAAAGATTGCAATATAAACTGGGTAACCAATGCCAGCATTCCCGCTGCAGTAGCATACGTTGATTTCAGTGGCAGCAAGGACAAGAAAAATATTACTTACTATGTGGTGGACAGGAACGGCAACTACATAGTGCAGAAACAGTCGTTTATGTGGCAAAAGCCGGAAGAGGCGGGCGTTGCACTTGCCTATAAATTATTTGATATTGGCGGCAAGATGCCGGAGCCGGAAAAAGAAGCGCAGTGGTAAACTGATGTCTTGGTAAACAGGATCTTTAATCCCAATCACCATACACGTTTTTCCAGTTTGTCTTTTTGTTTTCCTTACCCCTTGGGTAAAGTTTATCAAGCGCCATGGTAAGGCCAAACTCGTTGTAAGCACCCTCTATATGATAATAAGAGCGGGCATAATGTACCTGGAATTTATTGAGGTTTACACCGAGTCCGAATGCGAAGCCTGCGGTACCGGGCTTGGTGGTGATGACCATTTCTCTGCGCCTCAAGTCGTTGTAGGACACAGTAACTAACAATCGGCTACCCAATGACAGCTCCGCACCAAAGATAAAGTGGCGGAAAAGTTTATCGCTGAAATTATTACCGTTGTTTTTGGTGGTGTCGCTGCTGCCAAGTATGCTGGCGGTATTGTCAGCCGGGTTGTTGTACCTGATGTCCCACTCGTAGAGGTGGTGGATGGTGGTGAACAAGCGCAATGGCATGTGCTTAAAGCGCTTAGAAATACCAAACTGCACATCGAAGGGCAGGGGTTCCAGCGGGTTATTGTTGTTGTACCGGGTAATCATTGACCCCATATTTTTGGCTGCAAGCCCAAAATCCCAAAGGGTGGAGGTGTCGTAATAATTCACGCCTATATCTGCCATTGCTGCGGTGGCTATAGAAGTGGCCAGTACAGAATGCGCAAACTTCAGATCTGCACCATAACGCCAATGCTCGCCATACTTGCGGGCTGCCCCAAGGGTTACAGCGTAGTCAACGGCATGTATATCGCCATAAATGTTGCCAACATCGTCAGTCTCTGTAAAACTACCGTAGTTGATGTACTGAATGCCAAGAAAGAAAGATGTATTGAGTTGGGGAAGATGGTAGCCATACTGCAGATTCAGCATATTGATGTTGCCATAAAAGCTGTTGTAATTCAGGCTCAGTTCATTGTGCAACCCCGGCCTCATCATAGCTGGGTTCTGCATCACGAGTGATATATCCCTGTCGGGGTCGGCCACACTGATACCCCCCAATGCCGAGACATGTGGTGAGTTGGGCAACTCCATAAAATCGAAGGCAAACTGCCCCCCGGTTACCTGACCGAATGCCAGATTGCAGCACAATAAGCCAACAAGGGTAAATGTATATTTTATCCTTCGCATGTAAGGTAAACGTGTGGCAATTTGAATTATTGCAGTGATTTTGAAAATTTAGACCATTTTGGCGCCTAATTTAGGCGTTTAAGTTGACTGTCATGTTACCCCTTCTGCCGCTCGCGGCGAAGGGGCCAGGGGTTGAGGACACCAGAGGCACGATGCCAATTTTAACCTCTATTTCGTTTTAGACGTTACCGTTGGCATTTTGGCCCCTCATAATATCTTCAACTATTGGTGTGCTTACCCCTGTGAAGGAGAAGCCGCCATCGTGGAAAAGATTTTGCATGGTAACCATACGGGTATAGTCGCTGAACAGCATCGCGCAGAAATTAGCACAGTCTTCAGCTGAGGCATTGCCGAGGGGTGACATTTTCTCAGCATAGTCGTAGAACACATCGAAGCCTGCAACACCTGAGCCTGCTGTAGTAACGGTAGGCGACTGAGATACTGTGTTTACTCTTACTTTTTTAGCAAAGCCATAGTGGTAACCAAAGCTGCGGGCAATACTTTCAAGCATTGCTTTAGCATCACCCATATCATTATAACCAGGGAATGTGCGTTGTGCTGCGATATAGGTAAGACCTACAACTGAGCTCCATTCGTTGAGGGCATCGGCCTTCATGAGCGTTTGCAGCACTCTGTGTAACGAAAGGGCGGAGATATCGAGCGTTTTGAGGAAATTCTCGTAGTTGGTATTGGTATAGGAAATGTTCTTACGTACGTTAGGCGACATACCAATTGAATGCAGTACAAAGTCCAGCTTACCACCATGGTCTTCCATACTTTTTTGTACCAGAAGTTCAAGATCAGCTGTGCTTGTGGCATCAGCAGGTATCACTTTTGCATTGCAAAGGCTGGCAAGTTCATTTATTTTACCCATTCTCAGGGCAATAGGGGCATTTGAAAGGGTGATTTCTGCACCTTCTGCCACAACAGCCAGAGCAGTTTTCCATGCAATAGAACGCTCATCGAGAGCGCCGAATATGATTCCTTTTTTTCCTTTCAGCAATTGGTGCGACATACGGTCATTCTTTTACGAGGTGTAAATATAGTAAAATAGCGGGAGTAGGGAATAGCTTTGTTGGCAGGGGGCAGCCGAAGCGGGATTTATTGAATTAAGATAAATTTATATTTGGGCGAGTGAGGAATCTGGGGGCTGTGGTAAAGATTATGAGCTTTTAAATAAGTTATATTAACCAACTCAATACTAACCAACAGTACACCTATTTTATTTCAACCTGAGCGGTGTAGGCCTTGCCTTGTTCATCCCAAAACTTCACGGTATAACTGCCGGGTTCCATATCGTCGATAGATATGCGACAGAGATTTTTGTTTTCGGTATAGGAGATGTCGGTCTCTGTTTCGCCACCTTTTCTATCTACCAATGTGCAACTTAAAATACCCGGGAGGTTTACGGTAAAGTATTTTTGTCCCTTGGTGGGTTGGTTTATGAGCACAGAGGTATTTTCAACGACGCGGTTTTTGCGGTAGTAAACGCCTCTGCGGAACATTACCGAGCGCGTTACCTGATCTTCCCACACCACATATATATAACCACCACCAATAGCTACATCGGCATTGAGCATTACACCTTCGGCAACGGTATCGTAGGTTGGCGGGAAGCCATACATAAGATCGGGGGTAAAGTAGAGGCATACCTGGTTGTTGCCGGCAGCGGTTTGTGTCCAGGTAACAGCCGCAGCTGTGCCTACGCCAGATATGCGCGGGAAGTTTTGCATCACAATACCTGATAGTGGACCGGTGATGGGGTCAATGGTAAGGGTGGGTTGCGACAGCGACAGGCGACTGAGGTAAATAAGTCCGTTTTTATCCTTGCCACTCATGAATACAGAATACAAAGTGTCGCCAACTATAACCCCGTCAGGGCCGCTTGCCGGGCAGTTCTCCGGCAGGAAGTCGGTAGAGTCCATCCTGATGCCATTTTTAAACGATTTGCAGCCATTGTTAGAAATGCCACCCCATATATTTCTTATTCCTTCAATGTTATTCCTGTAAAGCAGCACACCTGCGGTGCCGGATGCCACCAGAGCGGCAGGACTGCATTCGCATACGCTGGTACCTGAAAACACACTGCCCAATGTATCCTTCAAAAAAGTCTCGCCCATATCTTCAGAGCGGGCAACCACGTATTGATGGCCGCCATAATCTTTGGCGGTTTTCATGTAGGTAACAAACGGGCTGCCGGTTTCATCAGTTGTTACGGTTGGCAGGCGGGTGAGGTAAGGGCCGCTTGCATCAACCTCGGCGGAGGCAGAGAAATGCACACCGCCATCAAAAGAGTGTTTAATGTAAATATGGTTGTTCTCTTCGGGCACCTGCTTCCAAACGACATAAACAGTGTCTCCGTGAGCGGCTATATCGGGCCCTGCCCATGATGTTGCAAATACGTTAGTACCGGGAGGGTTTATTTCGATAGGTGCGGTGAAAGCTTCTCCTCCCCATTTGGCGAAATAGGCTTTACCACCTTCATCACCCCATACTACCATTGGGTTATTGAGCTTGTCGAGTTTTACCCGCGGGTGCAGGTTGCCATAAACTTTATTGGCAACGGGGTAGGGGGCCTGCCAGCCAATTGTATTCTGTGCTGACGTGGGTATAGTATATAACGCAAATAGAACAAATAGGAATAATCTCATGCCGGCTAATAAGGGGTAAAATTAGGAAAGTTTTGAAGGATTGTTTCCAGATGTAGGTGATTTTACATCAGATGTCGTAGGTTGTTCCTTCTTCGGTCACAATTACATTTGGGAAAATTGCCGATGCTTCTGTGTAAAAGGGTTCAAGATCCTTGTATTTAGATGAGAAATGCCCCAACAGCAGCGAGCCTACTTTGGCTTTCTTAGCTATTAACGCTGCCTGCTCTGCGGTACTGTGGAAGCGGGCACCAGCCTTTTCGGCGTCAGCACCCAGGTAGGTAGATTCGTGATAGATGGCGTCGCAGTTTCTGATGATTGGTAAAAACGACTCCGTATATATGGTATCAGCACAGAAAGCATATCGCCGTGGCAGTGGTCCGTCTTCGGTCACCTCGGTATTTTCAACAACCGTACCGTCAGTACTTATGTAATTTTCGCCTTGTTTCAATTTTGGGTAAAAACTTACCGGGATTTCATGTTCCCGGCACTTTTCGGGCAAGACTTTCCTGCCCCTTGTTTTTGTTTCTATATGGAAGCCGTGGCATTTTATGCGGTGTATAACCGGAAAGCAGGTTACGGTGAATGCTGTTGTGTCAACAAGCACATCCTGCCCTTCAGGTAGCGGGTGGAAGAAGAACGGATAGGCCAATACGGAATCTGCCACATTCATAATGGCATCGAGAATGGGCTTTAGCTCAGCGGGTGCATAAAGGTGCAGCGGGGCTACTCTACCATTGAGGCTCATACTGTTAAGCAGGCCGGGCAGGCCGAAATAATGGTCGCCATGCAGGTGGCTGATAAAGATGTGGTTGATTTTG
>CAILMA010000477.1 GCA_903835145.1 uncultured Bacteroidota bacterium | reverse complement strand
TTCGCTACGACAAAGTTAAAGATAAAATTTGGAAAGTGGTAGATTTAATCAATATTTTATCTTTAACTTTGTCGTAGCAATTTTGCAATTTTGTTCTATAATTTATATTATGTTAAGTAGAGAATTGCTGAAAATACCCTCTCCCTTTTCTCTATTGGTTTACAGCACAAATAGCCGGAACACAAGCCTGGTATGTGTTCCAGCGTTTCCGAGGGAAGATGTAAGTCGTTAGACAGCTTCTACCCGCCTGTACCACGGCAGAAAATTTCTCGCAGTAAGAGAACGACGGTATTATTGTTTCAGGTACCGCTCGTTAATAATATTTATGTGGTGCAGCACGTGGCCTATTATTATGTACCCTATAGCCCGCGGCGTTATAATGTGCCCGTTAGCTATAATACCCCATGTCGTTTGTTCGCTGGTTAGGTTTTGCAGCAGGCAATTTGTCGATGCCCGCACTATGGTAAACTCAGCCAGCAAGTCCTGCATGCTCCGGTTGCTCACAGCTGCATTTTGTGCAAAAATATTTTCATTCATCGCGCTCTGGGGCGTTTCATTGTCTCCACGGGCAGCCATAAGTGCCCTGTACTGCATTACCCTTTCGGTATCGGTTATGTGCAGGAGCACTTGTTTTATGGTCCATTTGTCACGGCCGTAGCTGTAGTCGTGAAGTGCCTCCGGCAACTGGGCAAAAAAGTTTATCGCTTCAGTTGTATTTTCGTTCAGCAACTCTTCAAAATCTCCTGCCGGCACCAGGCTTATGTAACGATCAAAATAGGGATTGTACTCTCCGGCATCAGGTGGTTTTATGGGCATGGCAATAGTATTCAGGGCAGCAATTTACAGGTTTTCAGAAATAATAAATGCGACGCTGAGCACCCTGCAAATACTAAATTGTTATTTAACATAATCACGTGTCTCTTTTTTGCTCTTCATGAATATAATTAGCTTTATATTTTTTGCTTTTGGCGTACTTTTACACCATGTCTAAAAAAGTAATGCTCCTGATCATGGATGGTTGGGGTCACGGGAAAGTGCCTGCTGCCGATGCTATAGCCAATGCTAATGTGCCGTTTGTAAAATCACTCTACAGTAAGTACCCTAATACGGAATTGATTACCTGCGGCGAAGAGGTGGGGCTGCCTGAAGGACAGATGGGCAACTCTGAGGTGGGCCACCTGAATATTGGAGCCGGTCGCATTGTGTACCAGGAGCTGGAGCGGATAAATGTTGCCGTAAAGAATGGAGAGCTGGAGCACAGCCCCGTACTACAGGCTGCATTTGAAGCCGCAAAAGCACCGGGGAAAACCCTGCATCTTATGGGCCTTGTGAGCGATGGTGGCGTGCATTCCCACATCAACCACGTAAAAGCCCTGTGTACGATGGCAAAAAAATATGCCGTTCCGCAGGTTGCCGTTCACGCCTTTACTGATGGCCGCGATACCGATCCTAAGAGCGGACTGGCCTTTCTTCAGGAGCTTTACGACCATACTCAGTCTACGGGTGCTGCGCTGGCTACTGTAACCGGCAGGTACTATGCAATGGACCGAGATAAGCGCTGGGACCGCGTGAAACTGGCTTATGATGCACTTACACACGGCACCGGCACCCATACCACAGATGTAATAGAAGCTATCGAGGCTTCTTATGCCGCTGATATTACCGACGAATTTATAAAACCTATTATAGCCTGCGATGACGCCGGCAATCCACTGGCAATTATTAAAGAAGGCGATGTTGTGCTTTGTTTCAATTTCCGCACCGACAGGTGTCGTGAAATTACTGTAGTGCTGACCCAGCAAGCCTTCCATGAACAGAATATGCACCCTATCCCACTCCATTATGTCACCATGACGGAATATGACAAGAGCTTTAAAAATGTTCATGTCATATTTGAGAACAAAGACCTGAAAAACACCCTTGGCGAGGTGCTTGAAGCGAACAATAAAACGCAGATCCGGATAGCCGAAACCGAAAAATATCCACACGTTACTTTCTTTTTCTCGGGTGGCCGCGAGCAACCATTTATTGGAGAGCGTCGCATTATGGCACAATCGCCCCGCGACGTGGCTACTTACGACATGAAACCAGAGATGAGCGCCAACGAACTCACCCGCGATATACTGCCTGAGCTGGCTGCAAAAAGCGCTGATTTCATTTGCCTCAATTTTGCTAATGCCGATATGGTGGGCCATACCGGTAGCTGGGAGGCCGTAACAAAGGCAGTAGAAACGGTGGACAATTGCGTGAGCCTGATAGTACCTGTGGCGCTTGAAAACGGTTATGCTGTTTTCCTTACTGCTGATCATGGTAATGCCGACTTTATGGTAAATGAAGATGGCACCCCAAACACAGCACATACCCTGAATCCTGTGCCGTTTTTCATCATCTCCAACGATTTCAAGGGTACTATAAAGCCCGGCAAGCTTGGTGATCTCGCGCCAACCATACTCACTTACATGGGCATTCCTATTCCGGCAGAAATGACCGGCAACGTTTTGATATAGTAATTTGAACAGGAACAAGACATAGCATATATTTGATTGATGCCGGATAGCTTTTACAGCCCATCCGGCATTAATTATACCATTTAAGCGAATAATTTCGGCATTCAAGTTGAATCCCCTTCTGCCGCTCGCGGAGCAGGGGCAAGGAGTTGAGGACACAAGAGGCACTATGCCAGTTTTTAATGTCTATTTATATTATTTTATTTT
>CAILMA010000476.1 GCA_903835145.1 uncultured Bacteroidota bacterium | reverse complement strand
CGGTGCAAAAACCTATTTAACAAAACATTACGCATAGCCAGCCATGGAATAGCCCGTTTTTTGCGTCCTGATAAAAAACGAATGTTCATGAAAAAAACTGCCTTTCTCTCTGCGCTTGCGGTGTCACTCACTTTGCAGGGCCATTCAAGCCCCGGCAATCAGAAACTTAACATAGAACACGCAACGGTTTTTCTGCACGGTGCAGAACTGGAAAGCACTGCTCACTTGAGTTTCTCGAAAGGAGAAAATGAAATTCAGTTCAGCAACGTTGCAGGCGATGTGAACGACCAGAGTATTGTAGTGAACTGCTCCAATGGCGTGGTAGTCGAGTCGGTAACCTTTCAGAACAACTTTCTGGCTACGGACAATGTATCGCCACGCGCAAAACAAATAAAGGACAGCATAGAACAACTGGAGCTGGACCGCCAAAAGACAAACACGAGGCTGGAAATTTATAATGAAGACATCACCGTGCTACAAGCGAATAGAAAGGTGAGCGGCGACAATACAGGCCTCTCCGTGGCAGAATTGCAGAAAATGCTGGACCTTGTTACTACTAAAATGGAAGCCTACCTGAACGGAAAAAATAAGGAAGAGGCGGAGCTGAAAAAGACTGACGAACACCTTGCCCGGCTAAAGAAACAACTGGACGAAGAGCAGAAAAAGACTTATGAACCCGGCGGCCAGTTGCTTGTTAAGTTCTATGCAAAGGAAGCTACGTCGAGCAATATTACCGTAAGCTACGTCGTGAACCAAGCAGGCTGGTCACCAACTTACGATGTTTGGGCGGCTGATGCCCATAGCCCGCTCAAACTATCTTATAAAGCCAATATCTTCCAGAACAGTGGCGTTAAGTGGGACAACGTGCACCTCTCCATATCTACCGGAAACCCCCAGGAAGGGATGGAAGCGCCGGAACTTGCACCCTGGTACCTTGCTTTTTATGTACCGCCGCCAAGACCGGTTTACAGAAATACAACCAAAATGAAAAGTATGAATGCGCCTATGGCTGCTGCGCGCCCGCGTGAAAATACTTACATTGTTGACGGTGTGCAAACTTCCGGAATTACCGACTACGTGTCGGTTGACAATTCCGGGGTGAATACTTCATTCGATATTGATTTGCCCTATACTATTCCTACCGACGGGCAGCAGCACCTTGTGGCCGTAAAACAATATGAAACTCCGGCTGCCTATAGCTATGTTGCTACCCCAAAACAAGACAAAGACGCATTCCTTGTAGCAAAGATTGGCAACTGGGCCGACCTCAACCTCCTCTCTGGCCCTACCAATATCTTCTATGAAGGCACCTATGTAGGTCATGGATATATTTCAACAGCTAACATAAAGGACTCAATTGAAGTGTCGCTCGGGCGGGATAAAAAAATAGTGCTAAAAAGAACACGAGACACCAAGCTGCGCAGCGTAAAAACAATAGGAACAAACGTTACAGAAACCTTTGCCTACGATATAACTATAAGAAACACACGCAAAGAACCGATAACTATTGAAGTCCAAGACCAGTTACCAGTGAGCAACGATAAAGACATAGTGCTTGATGACAAAAATACTGGTAGTGCGGATTACAATGAAACAACCGGTAACCTCAAATGGACGGTAACGCTCGGTGCGAACGAAACCAAAACACTACCATTCGGCTACTCAGTAAAGTATCCGAGAGGAAAAACGATCCAGAACCTGAATTAAAATGAAGTAAGCCTGGGAAATGATGCTTATTTGAATTGCTTGAGGAAGTAATTGACTCCGTTTTCACTAAGTATCATTTCCCCTTTTTGACATTTAACCACCTTTATATTGCGGGGCTTCTTGCCATCACAGTCAAGTGTTTGGTCGCTTGTAAGGCCCTTTATGTACCAGCTTGCATTATCAATACCATCGGCACCACAGTACAAATAACCCATTTTATCGTCGCTGCTGGGGCCGGTTATGTACACGGTTTTGATCTCATTAGAATAGTCAACCCCACCACCTTCCTTATCTATAGTACGTTTATACACGTTCCAGTGGCCTATCATTACATCAATATCAGTAACAGGGAGAATCTTATCCTCTTTCGCCAGCACTATTACAGCTGCCGTATCTGATGTATCCACCGCATAAAAATAGATACCGGCTGGGTTGGTAAGAATCAGGCTTTTTTGCCGTCTCAGCGCAACAGTATAAGACACAGTACCAAAGTCAAGATGGTCGTCCTCGTCGTATGTGTATTTACCTCGGTACACAAACCCATCTCTAAGGCGGTAGGTGAACGTATCGCGCATCTGAAATGTCATAAACAGAGTATCGGTAAACGGCACGATTGTTGAATCCAGTGTCATGCGCTTCACCTCCACCCACCTGCCGGGTAGCATATGTTGGTTCTCGTGCTTCTTCTTTTTCCCGAAAACAAGCACCGGAACGAGGAGCAGTATGACAAATAATTTATTCATTGTGTATGCAAAATTAAACAAACAGAACCGATATTGCTGTATGTATTGAAACACGGGCAAATTAACAACGACCCACATTACAACTTCCCAAAAACTGCCTAAATTTACATTGAACAGCCTAAACTATACAACAATGCCAAGCGATTTCTTGCATATAACGCTGATACAACACAATATAGTATGGGAAGATAAAGAAGCCAATCTCCACCAGCTGGAAGAGAAAATAAAGGCTATAACCGGACCAAAACACGTAGTGGTATTGCCGGAGATGTTCTCAACCGGATTCAGTATGGCAACTGACGCTTTAGCCGAGCCGATGGACGGCCCGTCTGTGCAATGGATGGCCCGCGCAGCAAGCACGTACAGGTGCATTCTTACGGGCAGCCTGATTATAACCGAAGAGGGCAGGTGCTATAACAGGATGCTCTGGGTACAACCCGATGGCCAGATAGGCCACTACGATAAGCGACATCTTTTTGCCTATGCCCAGGAAGACAAGTCCTTCACGCCGGGCTCTACCCGCCAGATAGTGCAAGTAAATGGCTGGAAAATAAACCTCCTCGTGTGCTACGACCTGCGCTTCCCCGTTTGGGCAAGAAATACGGGCGAGGAATACGATGTGCTCATCTACGTAGCCAACTGGCCTGTGCAGCGCAGCATTGCCTGGAAAACACTCTTGCAGGCCCGTGCAATAGAAAATATGAGCTACGTTGTAGGGGTAAACAGGGTTGGCACTGATGGCAAGGGAAATAAATACGCTGGCGACAGCTCTGTTATAGGCCCACTTGGCGATATCCTCTATCAAAAAGCAGACTTAGAAGACTGTTTCACCGTGACGCTCGACAAAACCAAACTCACAGAAACAAGAAACCACCTTCCATTTTTAAAAGACGCCGACAAATTCATTTTGTTGTAAAGTCCAACACTACCTAAAACGGAAAATCCCCTGCCGAGGCAAGGGATTTTCTGTTTATATCAATTCTAAAGAATTAAAATTTCAGGAAAGTACGAACCGATGTGCCAAAATTAGGATTACCCTGTATAGCATATTGGTAAGTAGTATCGAGCGGGCTCATGTGGCAAGCGGCGCTAATACCATAAAGCGAACCCTGTGGTGTCTGCTGCTCTGGCAGAATGATAGTGGTATCATCAAGCTGCACAAAGTATGAAGGGACAATGTAAGCGGTGTTTGTAGTTCCGGCAACGTTGTCGGTTACATATAAACCGTTTGCAAGCCTTGTAACATGAACTGTATCGTTGTTCGCAGTGCGGATGTAGTTACCACCGAGATTGAACAGTGGGTTAACATTGGTAACTGCAACATAAACGGAAGCATAAGCCGTCATGCCGTACTTGTTCTTTGCAGAAGCCGTTACGATGTATAAGCCAGCGGTAGAGTTGTCGAGTGTGCTTTTATCCAGCAACACACTGTCTCTTTCGTTATAAAATGTGTCGAATGCAGTAGCCGATATCGATGGCAAAGAACCACCGATCGGTATACTAAAATACACATTGCCACCGGCAAATGTAATAGTAGGATACGACACAGATACCTCAGTAGAAACGTCGTTCTGTTTTTTCTTACAACCTGTAACTGCAAGAGCAACTAAAGCGGCAAATATAAATACTTTTTTCATTGATATTTTTTTAATAGTTTAATTAATACAAATCCCACCACATTTTGCTGGTTAAAGGCTGCAATCCAGGGAAAGATGCGTTTACATTGCTTTCTGAAGTTGGATATAAGAACCTCTTAGGGAACTGCTTAACGGATGCAGAAACAGGATAAGGGAGGAAGTCAGGATAACCTGTGCGGCGAAGTTCGCACCAAGCTTCAAAACCCTGATTACCGCACATTGAGAACCATTTCTGAGTGATGATGTGCCTAACCCTTGCTGTAACACTACCTGTGGTAGGGTAAACAGCCCAGTAACCCGGCGCAATCAAATTTGTAGTATCACCGTGCACATAGATGTAATCAGATGCGTCTCCGTCTACACCTGCCTGAGCTGTGAGCGCAGCACTGAGGTAGCGGAAGCTTGCAAGAACTCCGTGATAAAAAAGCGCAGAATCATTGCCACCCGCCCAGCCGCGTGCTACTGCTTCGGCCTGAAGGAAGTAACTTTCATAACCGGTAAGGAAATTAACCGGAGCGTTTGTAGAGTTTGCATTATTCGCATTACCGCCTACGTAAGAACTTGGAATTGAATAGCTACCAGAAACGATATTGTTTCCCACGATACCCTGAGTAAGACCTACAACAGCACCAGTTGAAATTGGCTCATATACAGCATATGCACGGTAGTCATCATTATTGTTCATACTATCAACGCAAGAGCTGCTTGCAACCAGATTTTGAACATAACCCAATCCAACAATTTCACCGTAAAGCGGGTTTTTATTAGAGCTGTTCGATCCGTACTTAATTACCGCATCATCGCCTTCCCCAAGGAAAGTAGATGTTGCTGGCGTTGCGTACAATGCCGCAATACCTGCCTGAGCTTTGGCAGGGTTAATGGCACTCATGCGCAAAAGTGCACGAAGTTTAAGTGTATTGGCAAACTTCTGCCATTTGTCCATAGCACCGCCATAAATCAAGTCATCAGTAGTAGGACCGGTTTTGTCGTGAAGATTGATCAACTTGTTAGCAGAGTCAATGTAGCTGAGAATACCATTGTATACAACCATCTGAGAATCATAAGAAGGATTCACTATATGGCCATCAGAATATTGTCCTTTCAACGCCTGGCGGAAAGGCACATCGCCCCAGCCATCAGTAATCAACTGGAAGGTATAGGCCTGCATAACGACTGCAATAGCCTGGTATTGTCTTAGCTTAAAGGAATCTGCGAGTTTTCCAACCTGATAAAAATTCTCTGCAGCTGAATACAAATTACCCCAAGGGAACGAGAAACCGTCCTGACCAATGGAATAAACATCCAGATTGTGATACTGGCTGGCACTTGGGCTTTGTGTCCAGTGTTGCGCCCAAAACGAACCATCTATCTGCAAATCAACTCCGAGCGCAGCACCAACATATAATTGTGCTGCAGGCAACATCGTTTGAACAGTAGCGGTTTGGGCAATATTAGGGTTCTTATTTACATCGAGATATTTCTTACAGGAAGTGATGCCGGAAACAATGCAGGCCAGCAAAACGATTGTAATCTTTTTATTTTTTAACATACAATTGTGTTATTTTATGTTTAGAAAGTAACTTTAATAAATCCGCCGTAGTTCCTTAGAGAAGGCCTTGCATTAAAGTTGAAACCTTGTCCGTTTCCAGCTGCACCAGCAGATGTTTCTTCTGGGTCATCGTAGTGATTGCTCTTTGGCGTCCACAATATCAGGTTGTTACCAAATACACCTGCTTCAAGACCGCCAAATGGCGTTTTCTTGTAATACTTGGTAGGTATTTTGTAAGACAAAGCAATTTCCTGTAACCTGATATAGCTTGCATTAACCAAACCCTGAGCTGGAAGTGCACCCTGTCCAACTGAATTTACCCAGTAGTTGTATGGTATGAACTTCGTAGTATTTGTAACGTAGTTGTTGGTATTGCCCACCTGCTGTACTGAATTGTTCCATACATAAGGGTTACGGTTGTTAACTGTAGTTTCCTGAGCGTTGCCATCGAAATCTTCAAGCAACTTGGTATTACTAAAGTACTGACCACCTTGCTTAGTAGTGAATAATACGTGCAATTTCAAACCTTTGTAAGACAGGTCAGTTCCCCATGAAGCCTGAAACTTAGGGAGGTAAGTACCTCTGTACACTGGCTTATCTGTAGGAACTGGTATACCGTTTGCATCCACTACTGCATGACCGTTCCAATACTGGATGTCTCTTGCATAGAAAGTACCATAAGGATGACCAACTGCAGCTACAATAGCCATACCGCTGTAGCCACCAAGGGTTACCTGATCAACGCCACCGGTTAAGCTTTCAACGTTGTTCACGTTGTGTGTGTATGTTCCAAAAAGATCCCATTTCAAACCCCATTTAGTTGAGATTGGTGTGCCACGCAATGATAGTTCTTCTCCTTTGTTGCTTATATCACCTACGTTAACATACTGGAAAGCAAAACCAGTAGAGTTTGGAGTAGGTACCGCAGTAATAAGATTGTGTGTGTAAGAATTGTAGTAAGTGAAAGATGCACTCAACCTGTCTTTCAGGAAGGAGAGATCAGCACCAACTTCATATTCTCGGGTTAATTCTGGTTTCAGGTTCTTGTCGCCAAAAGTGTTGGTGATTTGAATAGCAGGAACACCGTTAAAAGGTGGAGTTACAGAACCGAATGCATTTGCAATAGGCAATTGTTTGTAGCCCGCGTTGTTATTAGCGTAAGCCAAACCATCACTACCCACGCCTGCACTACCCAGGCGAATCTTACCGTAGTTCAATACTTTGTCTTTGAATTTGCCTTTCAGTCTTTCAGTAAATACCCATGAAGCATTGGCACCAGGGTAAAAATAAGAATTGTGAGCAGGATCAAGTGTAGAAGACCAGTCGTTACGGCCGGTAACTTCAAGGAATAATTCCCTTTGGTAGTTCAACTTAACATCAGCATAAACTCCAGCTGTTCTGCGCTGCGAGAGTGAGTTACTTGTAGCAACAGGACCAACGTTGTTTGAAAGGTTGTAGAAATTTGGAATAACAAGACCGCTTGATGGGTCAATGTTAGCTGCAAGTGCTTCGCTGTTATTAAGTGTTACGTTATCACCTAAAATAGCGTTGATACCGAAATCTTTATTGAATGAGTGAATCCAGTTAGCAACCACATCATTATAGAAATTTACACCAGTGTAGTTGTTGATTGCATAACCACCTAATGATTTGTAAGGGTTGCCCGGGTAAAGTCCAGTCTGGTCTACAGGAACAACATTGTACTGTGGAGATTTGTAGTAAGACCTGTCGTCTGTTACATCAACACCAACTCGGTCATAAACATTGAACTCACCTTTTTTGTAACCAATATTGAAATCACCCAGTATCCTGTCGGTCTTATTACGGTTGTCATAATTCTGTGCTGACCAGTATGGGTTTTTTGCGTAAGCATTGAAATAACCATAACGGGAAACACCTGAAGTATCGATGAAGTTCATAGAGTAGAACTTGTTGTTCAGGTTTTTCAACTCGGAAACCGGAATGTCTGTTGGAATCTGCAACAAACTCTGCATAACACCACCATTAGACTGGCCACTTGCTTCGGCCCTTGAGTAGGTGTTGAGGTAGTTTACATTAATAGAAGAATAGAAGTTATTGCTGAGCTGTGTGGTACCATTGAACCTTACACTGTATTTGTTATAGAAAGTGTTGGGTACAATACCGTTGCTGTTCAGCGCATTCAAAGAAAGATAATAAGTTGAAGTTTCGTTGCCACCGGCCACTGATACAAAATTGTTCAGGTCCTTACCGTGCTGGAAGAAGCTATTGTAGTTGTTGTTGATAGAAGAATACGGTTTTACCAACTGCTTGCCATCAATGATCTGGCCCCATGGCTTAATCGTATTGTCAAATGGAAGACCCCAGCTGAAGTTATCCTGCCTGTCATCGATAATACCAGTATATATAGAACCCTGACCGAACTGGTGCTGCTCATCTGGCGCTTTAAGGATGTCAGACTGAGTATAGGTAGCTTTATAAGTTACGTCAATTTTACTTTTCTTGTCACCAGTTCTGTGGCTACCAGATTTCGTCGTGATCATAACGGCACCATTGGCACCTGATGAACCATACAATGCAGCAGCAGCAGGACCTTCAAGCACAGTTACTGACTCAATTTCATCGGGGTCAATATCGTTGGCACTGTTACCAAAGTCAACCTGCGACAATTCATTAGCTGAGTTAGAAACAGAACTTAATTGAGAGCTCTGAGTACGATCGTAGTTGTTCATAATAACCCCATCGATAACTATCAATGCGTTATTGTTTTTCAGGATTGATTTCTCACCTCTGAGTACGATACGCGTAGAACCACCCGGGCCACCAGTAGAGCTGGTTACGTTAGCACCCGCTACTTTACCAGCAAGGCCGGAAAGTGCACTGGTGTTTTGGCCGGAAGTAAGTTCTTCATTGTTAAGCGTAGTGGAGGTATAACCTAACTCTCTCTTTTCCCTCTTCATACCAAGCGCAGTAACTACCGCACCCTCAAGCGTGTGAGAATTGCGAACAAGGCGAACGATAAATTCTGTTTGTCCACTATCTGCTACGGTTACAGGATTGTAGCCCAACGCCTGAATCAGGAGTTTATTTTTACCATCCGGTACATCGAGTGTAAAATCACCATTTAAGTCAGAAACCGTACCAATTACAGTACCCTTAACTGAAATGCCCGCACCGGGATAACCGAGGCCTGTTTCGTCTAAAACCTTTCCTGTGACATTATGGGTTTGCGCGAAAGCCCCGATACCAACAGAAATAAGTAATACAAATAGTAACAAAGTTCTTTTCATACTGCTTGTTTTTCTTTTAAAATTGCACTGCTTGAAAATACCAGATTAGCCCCCTCAAGACGGGAATCCGCCTCAGTGAACCAATTGGGGGGTGAATTTATACCAAGATATTGAATTAACAAAGCCTTTGTTTCATTTTTCTTAACATTGGCTGTGTTTTTTATTTCTATACTCTTTTTATCTAATGCTTAAAATCAGGGCGCTTATGCACATTTTACCAACGTTTATAATAACTTAACATAGCATCTCAACATTTTTTTGTAAGAGAAATATTTTATAGTCACCCTCCAAAATCCTTATTGGGAGCAGTTTTTGAACATTTTTGATGCCAAAAATTGTTGGAAACCCAAATTGAGCATTGGTCAAAGTCCTGAGTTATAACACCTCAGGTTTCTTTTCGTCGCCCTTAAGTACTCTTTTCATTTCCATCACATCCATTTCCAGATCTGCGAGTCTGTGGTATACTTCCGCTGGCTCACTAAAGTCGCTGCTTATCTTAAGGCGACCGTACCAAATCTCTTTTATATCAGCAGGATCAATTTCAATAGTCGGGAATTCGTGCCTATGTGCTATGGTATCACTTTTAAGGTAGAGCTTACCACGTTCCTTCAATCTGTTGATCACCCTTTTTACAGCTACGCCCCCTTTATGTACTATTATATACACTCGATTGTCGCGTATTTTATCCATATCATCTATCCACTCACCTATCAAGCGATCGCCATTGAGTATGTTGGGTGCCATAGATGGCCCTTCCACTTCAAACATGCGGTAAGTAGCGTTATTGAGCCCCGGCAACCTGAATGTAGGCAGCGTTTCAATAAAACCAGCGTCACCATAGCCCAGCAGGTAGCCGGCTCTCGCCTTCACAGGCACATAAACTATATTGTCGTGCCCGCCCTGGTCTACAGTTATCACGCGGGGTATGCCATTAAACTGCTCAGCTATGCCTCTGCCACCCAGCGCGGCTTCGCCATGCACAGCATAAACAGCCTCCATATTTTTTGACAACAAGTCATCTACACTTATTCCAAAATATTTGGCAATAGTACATATGGTTTCCACGTTGGGCTCGCTGATTCCGGCTTCATAGTTTGCCAGTGTTGTACGGCCAATATTGAGCTCAGAGCTAAGCCCATCCTGCGTTTTGCCCTTTTTCTTTCTAAGAAATCTTAGGTTGGTTGGTAAGTTCATGCGACAAATTTAAAACTTTTTATCCACATTTTTTGGATTTGTCAAAAATAATGGACTATATTTGTACCGGAATTGAATTTTTGCACAACAAAGGTAGATAAACAGGTTATTGATTCCAAAAAAAATGTAAATAATCTATTTGCTGCACGCCAATTGTTAGCATAAAAATGGAAAAGCATCAAATTTCAATGGGTTGTTAATAGATTGACAATAAAAGGATTAGGCATATGAAAAGGACAAAAAAAACAAAAAAAGAGGAAGCCTTGCTGAGATATATGGCAGGATTTATTTCAAGTGCACTGGCAGGGTAAACAATAGTAAAGAACAACATCACTATCACAATTAATTAAAGAGATATTCTTAACCATTCAAAAACTATAATCAATATGCAATACATAGCGCCCGGACACATAGTGGCTGCCAAACATATAACGAAGGCAGCAGAGCAAAAAATTAAGAACAAGACAGGCATGACCGTAACATTGGTATTGTGCCCCGGTTACAACCCGGCCAGATCGCCGGAACAGTTACTGAGTATTGTGGCGGGTGCACTGCGCATGGATGTTTCCTGCTACAAAAAGAAAACCCGTGAGCGCGACTTCGTTGACCTCAGGTTTATAGCTGCTTACCTGCTGCGCAACTTCTTCCCGCACATTACGCTGCAGCAAATAACAGTGTACTTCGGTGGGCAGGACCACACCTCCATTATGAACGGGCTGGAACGAGCGCAAATGCTCATCGCAACCGGCGACCCACGATTTACAACCAAATATGAAACCGCACTAAAATCTGTAAACAAATGGCTAAGAAAAGAAGCATTGGCGTCCGCCTCAGCCATCAGCGCATAGAGGCACTGATGGAGATATGCCGCGGGGAGCTCGAGACGTTCCTGCCACAAAATGATCATCAGTTTCTGCTGAGGGAATACCTTACAGATCTGGAGCACAAGCTTGTGCTGCTGGTAAGGCGGCCGCAGGAGTATTACACACTCTCACTCTCGGGTACCGAGGCTATAGCCTTTCACCAGCTGTGGCAAATGCTGGATATAAGGCGTGATAAATATGCGGCGGTAATAGTGGAAACCATGCTCAAAAAAATAAGCAGTATCGCGGCATGATGATTTAACCAATTATATAAGAAGTATAAATGCAACCCGAAATGAAAGCAAAAACAACCAAAACAACTCCGATCGAAATTACCCCGTCACAGTTTGAGGAAGCACTTGCCCGTTACTCAGCGGCCGGCCTCAGGGGGCTTGAAATAAACAAAGCCATAGAAGCAGAGGTAAATGAAATACTTGAGAAGTATGAAGACGAGCTGCAATGTGCCTCCCAAACCAGCACGGCAGCGTTCGAGACCATACGCGCCTACTGCGCATTCAATAAAAAAGTGCTCTTCAACAAGCGACGCAGCCTCGGCACACCATACGGCATTGTAGGCTTCAGGCTGGGCACACCAAGGCTTAAAACAGAAAAAGGTACTTCGTGGAAAAACATAGTGGAAAAACTAAAAGAAAAACTACCGGGCTACGTGCGCTCTGTAGATGAACCGGCCAAAGACCTGCTGCTGGCCGACCGCAATAAAGAAAATGTGGCACCCCTGCTCATGGAGCTGGGCATTCAGGTGCTGCAGGATGAACTGTTTTATATAGAACGCAAAACCGCTGCCTGATATGAAACCGACTCCACAAAACCGCCTTATTGTAAAAGCTATCAGGGTGCAGACAAACGCTAAACTGACGGAAAAACCAGCGACTACCCGGCGCCAGTTGAAACATGAGCTCTACCTGAGTTTCATAGCCCAAAGCAAAAGGAAAAAAACAGGGCCGAAACGCAAAAAATTCGCGTTTTTAAGAAATATGCTCGCCATATTTTTCTAAGTGAAGATGTAGAAATAAAGTCCACTGGGTTGAATAGTTATTTGTCTTTTATGCAAGGCGCAAAATCCGAGAATAGCAGTCTATTTATCCCGCTGAAGGGCGGGATTGCAACGACGCAGAAATGGGAAAGAACACTCAAATTGTGGACTTTATTTTTACATCTTCACTAAGTGCAGGCAGGAATAGTAATTGCCACTTAATAAACCCATTGTTCGAAAATAAATCTGCGATATTTCCCAACAAATGGGCGGTACTTACCGTCTTATTAGTAGCACAGCAGCACACCGCATAGTTTATTGACTTTCAATTAGTTTAACGAAAGAATGATAACTTTTGATGTGTGCCCCCGGCCGATTTTCAGGGCACTATATTCATACAAAAACATTGTACACCAATCATTAAATTTTAATCCCTCCATACTCATGAGCAAGATAGCATATGTAGCCGGCAAGGTGACCGGCCTCCCGAAAGACCAGGTAAAAAGCAAATTTAACATGATAAGCCGCCAGCTCACAGGTATGGGCTACCAGGTAGTGCGCCCCGTTGGTATTAACGACAACGACCAGCCCTGGGGCGAAACAATGCGAAATGACATAAAAAGAATGCTGGAATGCGACGAAGTGCACCTGCTGCCTGACTGGCAGGAAAGCCGGGGCGCCCAACTGGAACGCGATATAGCTATAAGATTAGGCATGCAGGTAGTGTACCATTAACAGCCCGTTGCTATTCCAGGTTGTAACCCAACCTGTTTCTATAACTAAAGAAACCGGATTGCTCCGGTTTCTTTTTTAATTGTTATTAACTGTTTTCTTCTTTTCTCGGGTTGCGTGCAAGCACCTCATCCACCATACCATATTCTTTAGCTTCAATTGCGGTCATCCAGTGGTCGCGATCGCTGTCTTTTTCCACCTGCGCCATAGACTGGCCACTGTGGAAGGAGATAATTTCATAAAGCTCCTTTTTCAGCTTGCCTATTTCACGGGCAGTAATTTCAATATCACTCGCCTGTCCTTCGGCACCACCCATTGGCTGGTGTATCATTACACGGCTGTGTTTAAGCGCAGTACGTTTACCCTTGCTGCCGGCACACATCAGTACGGCTGCCATTGAGGCTGCAATACCCGTGCATATAGTGCTCACATCTGGCGTAATGATCTGCATGGTATCATAGATACCGAGGCCTGCATACACACTGCCACCGGGGCTATTCAGGTACATCTGTATGTCGCGCGTGCGGTCCGTGCTTTCCAGGAACAACAACTGTGCGGTAACAATATTGGCCACATAGTCGTTAATGCCCTCACCCAGAAAAATGATGCGATCCATCATGAGACGGGAGAATACGTCCATTGAAGCCACATTCATAGGACGCTCTTCAATGATGTATGGAGTTAATGCGTTAGGTGTTTTTGTGAAGGATGATGTGTAACTGTCAACAGTTAAACTACTGATGCCATGATGCTTGATGGCATATTTCCGAAATTCATTTTGGTTCATATCAATCGTTGTTTTGAGTTGTTGATGCAATTTTTAATCCATGATAAATGTAGTGCCATTACGGCACAAAACAACAATTGTTCGTCACAAATTCGCCAATTTGTCAATTGAAATAATCAATTGATGTACCAACCTGAAATAAAATGTAGATATGATAATGTACAGCTATTGCACCATTTTCCTAAAACACCTCCCCAAGATTTACAAACAGCCCCTGCGAGCCACCAAGCCCGAAGCCATAGTCTATAGCCAGATTGGTACGGGAGAGTTTATTGAGCTTCACCCGCAGCCCCATGCCCCAGCCGGGTGCCACGGTTTCAAATTTGTTGTTGGGGTATTCGGTAAAGGACTCGGCATTTGCAAACACTACCCCTCCTATCAAGCCGTTGGGCGTAAGGGAAAACCGGTATTCGCCTTCCAGGTATATCATGTTATTTCCTCGGTAGCGGCCTTGTATATAGCCCCTTCCCGTATTGCTGTAAGGGTCGCTGCCTGTGTTGGGAAGCATAAGGTAGGGCGGCTTGCCATTCACCGTAAGCCAGTCATAACTCCAGAAAGCAAGAACGTTATCTGATGACTTTGAGATTTTGATGTACTTGCGCACGTCAAAAACAAGCGACCGCCAAGTGGCAGAGTTACCAAATGCTACAAGATTAGGCCGGTAAATCACATTAATAAATTCCCCGCTTTCTGCATTGATTGAGTTCTCCCGGCTATCATACAGAAAGTTGAGTGTTATACCCGAGGCAACCTCTGTTTTACCTATTACGCCATTGCTTGCCTGCTCGTATTTCTGAAAATCCGTTTGCCCGCTGGGGTTCAGTTCTTTTAT
>CAILMA010000475.1 GCA_903835145.1 uncultured Bacteroidota bacterium | reverse complement strand
ACTGAAACTTAACCTGATGGTGGAAAACAATACAGTCCTCCATCAAACACCATTTACAGTTTCAGTTGATCTTATAGGGCATGGCTGCACAACCGGTATTTCAGCTCATGATAGAGCACAAACCGTACAGGCTCTGATTAACCCCTCCACTAAGCCTGAAGACCTCGGCCGCCCTGGTCACATTTTCCCATTAAGGGCAAGGAATGATGGCGTGCTGCGTCGCACCGGTCACACCGAAGCAACTGTGGACCTCGCAAGGCTTGCCGGTTTTGAGCCTGCAGGTGTATTGGTGGAAATAATGAACGATGACGGCACCATGGCTCGCCTGCCAGAGTTAATGGAAATTGCAAAAAAATTCGACCTTAAGATTATTTCCATAAAAGACCTCATTTCTTATCGCCTTCAGAAAGAAACGCTCATCAAGGAAGAGGTGCATGTGCACATGCCAACAAAACATGGAAATTTTGAATTATATGCATTCCGCCAAACAAACACCGGCGAAACGCACCTTGCACTTGTAAAAGGAACATGGACACCTGACGAACCTGTACTGGTAAGGGTGCACAGCTCCTGCTTTACGGGTGATATTTTGCACTCGCTGCGCTGCGATTGTGGCGACCAGCTGGAAGCCGCCATGGAAATGGTGGAGCGGGAAGGCAAGGGTGTTGTGCTGTACATGAATCAGGAAGGCCGCGGCATAGGGCTTTTCAATAAACTGAAAGCATACAAACTACAAGAACAAGGAAAAGATACAGTAGAAGCCAATCTGGCTCTCGGCTTTAAAAATGACCAGCGCGACTATGGGATTGGTGCTCAGATACTTCGTCACCTCGGAGTTGCCAAACTAAGATTGATGACTAATAACCCAAGAAAACGCGCCGGACTGAGAGGCTACGGCCTTGAAATAGTTGAAAATGTGCCAATTGAAATAAAACCTAACGAATACAACGAGTTTTACCTGCAGACCAAAAGGGACAAACTTGGGCATGAAATACTAAAATAACAAACGGCATTTATAAACTTCAAAATCCATTGATATTCAACCTGTTGAATCTTCAATGGATTTTTTTTGGACTGCACTTTCCAAGTGGATAAATGCGCCCAACGAAAAGTCAGAAACAATATTCTGGTTTCTCGCCATTGAGTCAGCGGCTTACTTGCCTATTATTAATCATTGCGACTAAAACAAGGGCAGCTGATTGTTCTTAATCCTTCTGAACGCATCTGTGTTGTACTCCATCTTATTTTCATTGAGGTGAAACTTCCTGCAATAGAGTTTGAATTGATCTCTGATGAGCTCAGCGAAACGACCATCACCCACAATACGGTTTCCAAAACGGCTGTCATTTACATCACCATCATGGCACTCACTTATCTGGTGCCACACCTTTGCTGCACGATCAGGAAACGTCTTATTAAGCCAGTCTTGAAAAATACCTCTTATAGCACCGTTCAGCCTCACAACTGTATAACCGGCCCATTGCGCGCCTGCTTCACTTGCTGCTTTAAGTACGTCGTGCATATGCATATCATTCAGCCCGGGTATCAATGGGGCATTCATAATGCCCGTTGGTACTCCTGCCTTCGAAAATGTTTCCAGCACTTTTAGCCGGGAAGCATAGGTAGCTGTTCGTGGTTCCATCGCCAGCCGCAGCTTCTCGTCGGTCGATGTAATAGATGTAAGAACTTTCACAAGCTTAAGCTTGGCAAGCTCCTGTATGATATCCATATCGCGCAATACAAGCGAATTCTTGGTGAGGATACCTACAGGGTTCCTGAACTCCAGGCAAATTTCAAGTAAGGCCCGGGTAATGCGCATCTTCCGTTCTATCGGCTGGTAACAATCAGTATTGCCAGATAATGAAATGGGAGCCGGCACCCAGTTAGGGTTTTCGAAAAACTTACGCAGCAGAGATGGTGCATTTCTTTTTACTACAATCCGGCTTTCAAAATCGATCCCGGCACTGTACCCCCAATATTCATGCGAGTTGCGTGCATAACAATAGATACAACCGTGCTCGCAGCCCTGGTAGGGATTAACAGAATACAGCATCCCGACATCCGGACTTGTAACTTTATTGACTAAGGTCTTACTGTTATCGTAAACAATCTGTGTTATTCGGTTTTCTTCTTCCCAATCATCAATTCCTTCCAAGTGCTCTTGCACATACTCCCCGGTAAGGAACCTGTTTTTCGGATTAAATTGCGCCCCTCTACCCTTTTCAAAACGCCCATTCGCAACCTGATTAATCATGACTATAAGTTTATAAACGCAATGTCAATTTACGTGACAGCAAATTTACAACTAAATAGACAACATTGCCAAATAAAAGTACACAATTTGTGGAAATTATTCGAAAATAGTCAGCATATAATTAAAATGCAGAATTTTCTTTAAACCTTCAATAGTTTCACATTGAGGAGCAACAAAAATCTCAACGACAACGGCAGCCAATAAAAGTGACGACAAGTCGAATTAAAAAATAAAATATTGGATTGAAAGGAAGTGAAGATGTAAAAATAAAGTCGAGTTTTCAATCCTTAAAATTTAGCTTCAAAAAACTAAAAATGAGAATACCGGAAAAAGCAAGACTCGCCACGGTCATTGCCACCATCAGTTTATCGAAAAGCATTAAAGACCCCATGCGGGAAGCAAGAACCGCACTATTAAGCGAATGAAGAAACATGTAAATGGAAAACAAGAGTGTGATGACACCCAATACAAGGTTACTCAATAGATGTTTGTAATAAGACTGAACGCCAAACACAGCCATAACTAAAAATGCAGATGGGTTGAACCGCTGGGTATTAAAATAACTAATTACAAACCAACTGGCCCCAAGCAAAAAGTAAAAACCATATGCCAGATAAACCAAAATCTGATAGCCTGTCGCGTGGCCTTTAACCATAAATATATGAAATTTATAACTTTAAATAGCAAACAAAATTAGGCTACGGTATCTACAGTCCTGTTACTTTTCCACTCTTCCATACGTTCCCGTTCGTTTACCGAAACCGAAAACAATATCTTCCAGTGCTTATTCTTATCCAGCTTCATAACATAATGGTAATCACAGTTATACACCGGTTGCATCAATCCGTCAAGGTAGCGCCAGTTTACTTTTACATTCGCTATCTTGGTAGTAAGATCCACCTTGCTGCGAACATCGGGCCGGGCATGCACAATGCCAAATTGCCTGTAAAATGTCATCCCCTGATTGAAAAACCCTTCCAGCTTACTTGCATCATTGAATAAAGTCAATGCATCGTCGGAAACCATTGTACAAGGTATATTGTGTAAAAAAGTCATCCCCTTGGTATCATGTATCTCAAGAGCATGAGCATATACTTCAAAAAAATCGTTTATGTTTTGGCGTTTATTGGCAGGATTGTTCATAAAACTCACTTTTCACTGTCGCGAAAGTACGCCATTCTTAGGAGTGGAAACAGGTGTGCAAAACATTTTTTGGTAATTAATAAAAAATAAGCCGGGGATTTCTAATTTTGATGATAAATCCAACAAATAGTGAAAACGCTGCTTAATAGTAACCTAATGAATATCACGTTGCAGCGGTTGGCTCACCAGTTGGTGGAAAATCATCCTACCTTTGCCCACACCGCACTCGTAGGAATTCAACCGCGTGGAAAATACCTCTCAGACCGGATAGCCCAATTGGTCAAAAACATAAGTGGTAACAACAATATCCTTTACGGATTGCTTGATATCACTTTTTACCGTGATGACGTGCATGCAGGAGCAAACATAATTGTACCTTCATACACAGATATCCCCTTTAGTGTGGAAGGCATGAACGTGATATTGATAGACGATGTGCTGCATACCGGCCGAACAATACGCTCGGCAATGGACGCATTGATTGATTTCGGAAGACCAAAACACGTAGAATTGCTTACCCTCATAGACCGCCGCTTCAGTAGGGAATTACCTATTCAGCCCGACTATGCAGGTTATTCTGTCGATACCATTCTCACTCAAAAAGTGAAGGTATATTGGCAGGAAAAAGACGGAAAAGATGAAGTAGTGCTGCTCGATAAGTCTACAAATTAACAGCGGTAATGATAGCAGCAGTCGTAAAAGAACGTTTGAACAGTTATTAGACCTTGGGTGATTTTCCCCTCGGGTGAGTTAGTTAACACATAAAGAGTAAAAGTAAAATAAGATGGGGCTTTCTGTAAAACATTTGTTGGGCATCAAGGAATTAAATGTACAGGATATTGAGTTGATATTCCAGACTGCCGACAATTTTAAACAGGTATTACAAAGATCAATAAAGAAAGTTCCTACCCTACGAGATACAACTGTTGCCAACGTATTTTTTGAAAATTCAACCCGTACCCGCCTGTCATTTGAGCTTGCAGAAAAACGCCTCGGAGCCGATGTAGTCAATTTTTCAGCCTCAGGCTCTTCCGTGTCAAAAGGAGAAACCCTCGTTGACACAGTAAATAACCTACTGGCTATGAAGGTAGATATGATTGTGATGCGGCATTCGGCAAGTGGTTCGCCCTGGTTTTTGTCGCGCCACGTAGATGCCTGCATCATAAATGCAGGCGATGGTATTAACGAACACCCTACCCAGGCCCTGCTCGATGCCTATTCCATCAGGGAAAAAATGGGTTCACTAAAAGGAAAACGCATTGCAATACTGGGAGATATCATGCACTCCCGCGTTGCACTGAGCAATATATATTGTCTTAATAAATTGGGTGCCGAAGTAACGGTATCCGGCCCCCCTACACTAATACCCAAACACATTGAAGACCTTGGCGTGCGCGTAGAATACAATGTAAAAAAAGCCCTCGAATGGTGCGATGTGGCAAACGTGTTGCGAATTCAGCTTGAAAGGCAGCACAAGCCACTTTTCTCCACCCTGCGGGAATATGCTTTGTATTATGGCGTGAACAAACAGATGCTGGATAGCCTGGAAAAGAAAATTATTATCATGCACCCCGGCCCTATAAACAGGGGTGTCGAAATTAATTCTGATGTGGCTGACAGCAAACAATCTATCATTCTTGGACAGGTCGAAAACGGAGTGGCCATTCGAATGGCAGTTATTTACCTCCTATCAGGTAAACGGGAAATTAGCGAGTAGTACTTTTATTAATTATATAATATGAAGATCCGCGTTCTTCCATTTCCATTTTACATGGGGCTCACCGTGCTGTTTACAAGCACCGTGCTGAGCAGCTATGGTATCAAGGGACTGAGCTTTATGTTCTTTGGAGGATCAATGCAGGAATCACTGTTTACCATCTTACTATTAACCGAAATTTTCTATTCTAAAAAGGCAAGCAATTTTACCAAGGCTTGTTGGGGGCTATTGTACAGTAGTTTTCCGCTTATCGCATTTCTATATCTGCGTGGTGTACCGCTTCTGTTATTTATATTTTCAGCCGGGGTTACTTACTTCCTCCTGGGGCGGAAAAAATTTATCCCGTCAAAAAACAAAGTGAAACATTATCAATATGATACCGTAGAGTACTAAAAACTCACTTTACTATTAATGATTGTCCGTAAATGTACCCAATATTTTGTATCTTCGTGGTATGAAATTCAGTACATTTTACGATAAGTACAACGACGAATCTGCTT
>CAILMA010000474.1 GCA_903835145.1 uncultured Bacteroidota bacterium | reverse complement strand
GTCTGTTTTAAAGTCGAACCAAGCCTTTATCTGCTGCGCCGCCAGCTCTGGAAAGTCGGTGCGCTGATCGAGCTTACCCCAGAAGCCATGGTACACTTCTTTACGTGAGCCATCCTGAAAACCGTGGTGCAGGAAGGGCTTGGAGAAGGCAATTGAGAAGTACAGAATTCGGTTTTTGGCCCAGCCATTGGTTTGTCGGTAGCCAACGACCGTAGAGTCGTTTACCACGTGTATATAGGTCCACACATTTTTATCGGGGTAGTTGTAAATGCCGTAGGTGAGGTCCAGTATTATGTGTGCGCTGTCGGTTTTTGGGAAGGTGTACTGGTGCACACCTACGCGGGTGGTAGTGGTGAGCTCAGCTGTTATGTGGTAGTCATCGAGCATCACTTTATAATAATTAGGCGTGGCAACTTCTTTGCTGTGGCTGAATGCAGAGCGGTAGCCGCTGCGCGGCAACTGTGCCTGTCCGGCGTTGAGTTGTAGCCTGCCGGTTGTGGGCATAATAAGAAAGTCACCCAGATCAGAGTGGCCGGTGCCACTGAAATGCGTGTGTGTGAAGCCGACAATGGTCTTGTCTTCATATTGGTAGCCAGCGCAGTATTTATAAACGTCCTTATTATAGTGGCCGTTTTGCTCATAGCTGAGGGTGTCGGTTTCCGGGCTTAGCTGCACCGAGCCGAACGGGACGGTTGCGCCGGGAAAGGTGTGGCCCATGCGCTGGGTGCCCGTAAATGGACGTACATAAGAGCAAAGCGAAGGGGCCTGAGCTTGCACTATCAAGGGGCAGAGCAGAAATAAACCAACCAATTTGTGCAGCATAAAAGGAGCAGATTTAACGTGGTTAAAAGTAACGTTAATAATCGGAAAACGTAGTTGCCGGAGGGCTTGTATAGTATGAGCTTACATAGTAAAAGAGAAAAACCCCACAGCCGAAAGGTTGTGAGGTTTAACCGGGGTATAACTTATTATACTATTTATTCATAGTAGCAAGGAATTCTTCATTACTCCTTGTTCCTTTCATTTGCTTGAGCAGGAAGCTCATCGCTTCATCAACATTCATATCCGCAATATGATTGCGCAGCAGCCACATTTTGTTTTGTACGTCCTTATCAAGCAGCAGGTCATCGCGGCGGGTTGAAGAAGAAGTAATGTCGATAGCCGGGAAAATACGCTTGTTAGCCAGTTTACGGTCAAGCTGCAACTCCATGTTACCGGTACCTTTAAACTCTTCAAAGATCACCTCATCCATTTTAGAGCCGGTGTCAATAAGCGCTGTAGCAAGTATGGTAAGTGAGCCCCCGTTTTCAATTTTACGCGCTGCGCCAAAGAATTGTTTTGGTTTCTGCATGGCATTGGCTTCTACACCACCGCTTAATACCTTACCGCTTGCTGGCGCCACTGTGTTGTGGGCGCGGGCGAGGCGGGTAATAGAGTCAAGCAGGATGACTACATCATGACCAACTTCTACCAGACGTTTTGCTTTCTGTAGCGCAATGGTTGACACTTTTACGTGTTTATCAGCGGGCTCATCGAAGGTAGAGGCAATAACCTCAGCCCTTACACTGCGCTGCATATCTGTTACCTCCTCAGGGCGCTCATCTACAAGCACTATCATCAGGTAGCACTCGGGGTGATTCGCAGCTATAGCATTGGCTACTTCCTTGAGCAACATGGTTTTACCCGTTTTGGGCTGGCTCACTATAAGTCCGCGCTGGCCCTTACCTATTGGGGTAAAGAGGTCCATGATACGGGTGCTGTAGTTGCCACCGGTAGTGGTCAGGTTCAGCTTTTCAAACGGGAAGAGTGGGGTAAGGTAGTCAAATGGTACGCGATCCCTTATTTCATCGGGCAGCCTTCCATTAATAGTTTCCACTTTCAGGAGTGCAAAATATTTCTCGCCTTCTTTCGGTGGGCGCACATTGCCCTTTACTGTATCTCCGGTTTTAAGGCCGAATAATTTTATTTGCGACGG
>CAILMA010000473.1 GCA_903835145.1 uncultured Bacteroidota bacterium | reverse complement strand
TATTACAAAATAATTTGGTGTACTTTATTTAGTCGGGATCACTTATCTTTAGTTTACACTATTTGAAAAATATTCTACAAACTAAAAATACTATCATTGATGGCTGGTGAAAAAGAAGGCATCAAGGTGCTAATAATAGATGACGAAGTTGAAGCATGTGATAATCTGGTGAATATCCTTAAAAAATACGTGGAGGAACCGGTAAATGTGCTTGGTGTTGCCAATGACACCCGCGAGGCTGGGCAAATGGTTAAAGAACTGAATCCCGAGGCTGTTTTTCTTGATATTGAAATGCCGGAAGAAAATGCCTTTCAGTTTCTGGAAAGAATTAGCCCTTATAATTTCGAAATAATATTTGTTACTGCGTTTGATCAGTTTGCCGTAAAGGCATTTAAACTGAATGCAATAGACTACATGCTTAAACCAATCTGTATAGACGAACTTTCTGATGCGGTGGTAAAGTTAAAAGCGAAACTAAAATTAAAGAGCCTGCAACTGGGCAATGACTACCAGCTCTCAGTGTTGAAGCAGATAGCCTCTCAGGAAAAACTACATAAGATTGCACTGAAAGGGCTAAATCATATTGAAGTAATTGATTTCAAGGATATATATTTCATAGAAGGGCAAGGCAGTTATTGCAGGTTTTGCTACCGAAAGAAAGAAATAGACACGGAAATGATTGTGAGCAACACCATATCAGAATACGAAGAACTTATACCTTCCGATATCTTTTACAGGATCCATAAATCATACCTGGTCAATTGTCAGCACATTTGGTCCATTCTCAACAATGAAACTTGCGAAGTAGTTACTACCAACAAAGTAAACCTTCCCGTGAGCCGACGACGATATTCAGGATTTATTGACTTCCTAAAAGAAAATTACTATTATAGTGAATAAAACCCGCGGTAGGTCTTTATTGTTCACTTTGGCATTTCTGTTGTCCCCTTACATGTGGGCGCAGGACTTGCCCATGCTGCATTATTCGAAAGAGGACGGATTGCCGAGTAACACCATTTATGGTGTGTACCGCGATAGCAACGGGTTTATGTGGATCGGCACCGATAAAGGAATTGCCCGTTACAACGGATTGAAATTTGAAACGTTAACGACTTTTGATGGAGTGCCCGATAATGAAATATTCTTTTTTCAGGAAGATTATCAGCGCCGCCTTTGGATAGCTACTTACAACGGTGAACTATGTTACTACCAAAACGGAATTTTCCATACGGCCGCCAACACTCCCCTCTTGCGCCTCCCGTTCAAAACGTCTTTTACCCGTAATATAATGCTGGAAGCAGATAGTAGCATTACTATCGTCTTTTTCGACAAATCGAGATTTCTGAATATTAAAGACAACCGCTGCAAAGTATATGAACTGAAAAAAACATTTAATAAAGATGAACTTGAAAAAATTGTTTACCTTAAAAAAACAGAACGCAATCAGTATGCCCTATATATGATCGATTCTATCGCGTATATTGATAGCAACTGTAACCGCATAAAGCTGTCAAGTGGAGTGAATTACGAGTCGTTTAGGTATGTGTTCAGCCAGGGCCAAAAGTACCTTATTAAAGACCGCCAGGTCTTTGACGATAACTTTAAACCTATTAAAAATGGAAATAGTACGCTACCTGAAAATACACACATTTACACAGCTTACCGGGACAGCGGCAACTTGTTTGTAGCTACTAACAATGGTCTATATATTAATGGGAAACTGCACTTGCTTGAAGGCAATAAAATATCTTATGTTTCTCAGGATTTACCGGGCAATTACTGGCTAACGACCCTCAACAATGGTTTCTTTATTCTTGCCAACAATCTTGAAGAAAGAACCTTTACGAATGCCTACAACGGAGAAGCTGAATATAGTTATGCAGATGAAAAAAATGTCTTTTTTACTAACAATCACAACAACGTATATCAGATAAAGGGCGACCGTGCAAAATGTGTATTTGATTTAAGGGCACCTCTAAAAACTAAAAGGACATAAAAAGTGCTTTCAAATATGGGATTGTTGCCGTATCTTGATGGGAAAGAAAATACAGTTGAGAACATTCAAACGCAGCAAGGCAATAGGTTTTTTTGATGAGGATTTTCGCTT
>CAILMA010000472.1 GCA_903835145.1 uncultured Bacteroidota bacterium | reverse complement strand
TCGTTTTGTATTTGCCGTACGTCTGCTTCGGTCATTATATGGAAGTGTTTAAAAACAGTGCAAAGGCGGTCATTGCACTTTTGTGTAAAAAAAGTGCTTCAAATGCCATTAAAAAAAATGCTTTTTTTTATTGCTCGCCTATGTACTTTCTCGAGTTTTGTATCGGCTTTGCGACGTTTTTTGTACTACTATTCGTCTTTGCGGTTTGTATTCTGCTTTATATCCGCTCTCGTAACCGCTTCATTTCAAAGAACGATTTGTATCACTAATATTGCGGGGCAGGAGCTTGCCCGCAGACAAATGCAACAGCAACATACAACCATTGACGTCAGTAGTTTGTCCGCGGGAATTTACTATGTCGTTTTACAGGGTGATGGACGTATGAAGAAAATGAAATTTGTCAAATTATAGCGTAAGGAAGTGTTTTATACCGAATAAACTTTGAAAATCGGCATCATTTCGCTGGTGTCCTCGTGCGCCACGGCGCCACAGGTGCGCCAGGGCGAGACAAGCCCCTCTGCGAGCGGCAGAAGGGGTAATAGGATATTTAACCTGGAAACCGAAAGTAGTCGTCTAAATGGCACTAAAGAAAATTGGAGCGCCGTTGCGGCGCTCCAATTTTAGTTATGGTTAGTATTTGTGTACCGGTGGGTTGGGTATATCGGGGTCGCCACGGTAGCCGGTGAGGGTATTGGGTTTGTAGTTAAGTGCGCGTTTGCGGAGCTTGAAGAACACGTACATATTGAAGAAGTGCATGAAACCGAGAATAAGAATGATAGCACCGAGTTTAACGCTAAGTACCTCTATGACTTGGCGGGCATCGAAAACGTACTCGGTGGTTTTAAGGGTGTATACGGCATAGCCGATATTGGCGAGGTAGAAACCTACAAGCAGCAGGTTATTTACGGCATCAGCAAGTGGGGCGTTGCCGTGGAAAATGTCTATCAGGAAAACCTGTCCGTTCCTGAAAAGGGTACGTGCTACCCAAATAGTGAGGCCGATAGTGCAGCAAAGATAGACTGCATAGAGAATGAGAATGTTGCTCATAAAATTTGTTTTTGGTATGCTTAAAAAATGATTGAATTAGAAAAAGTGTACGTGTTGTGCAGATGAGTGCGGGGTAGAATTGGCGGCGAGTGGTTGATCTGAATCATAGTTTTGTTTTGTAATGACGGAATTTTCAGAAAATATTGAAACTTTATTGTTTAATAAAAACCGGCTTACCGGTTTAGTTGTTTATAAGGTTATTTAAAGATCTTTAAAAGTGTGCCGGTGAACCAGTGTTCATCCATTTTTACGAGGCCATCAACGCCCTTGCTGGCCTGATCGGCAAACTTTTGAATCTGGCTTATGGTATCGATGAATTGTTTTACGTCTTTGTCGCCTTTTTCAGCGTCTATATCTTTGAGCTGGCTTAGGGCATTTAAAATTGGTTCTACTTCGCGGCGTTTGCGTTCTTTTATTATCCTCATCGCCACCTTCCAGATGTCTTTGTCAGCCACGAAAAATTCTTTTCTGTCGCCGGGTTTCAGTACTTTTTCTACTATGCCCCAGTCCATAAGTTCACGCACGTTCATGTTGGTATTTCCGCGGCTTATTTGCAATTGAGCCATTATTTCGTCGGTGCTGAGTGGGGCGGGGGAAACGAGGAGCAATGCGTGGATCTGAGCCATGGTGCGGTTTATGCCCCATTGTGTGCCGAGGACACCCCAGTTCAGAATAAATTGTTGTTTTGCTTCGTCCAGTTTCATAACACAAAGATAAAACGTTATTCCTGAACTTTCAAAATTTTCTGAAAGATTATTTTAAAAATTTTCTGCTGGGAAGATTTATTGGTTTTTTGAGAACGGGAAGACACCTTTTAAAGCGGCGACCAGCTGTAGAAAAATACATCACCGAGGCTATCGATAGGGCGGAGGTTGTGGCGGGAGACGAATGCGTTTGCTTTCAGGTAGTAATCTTTTGACTCTGCCCGCATGCTTGTGCAGAGATCGGACTGTGCCGGGTCGTTGATTAACGTGCGATTGAGGGCAAGGAGGATGGGTTTATTGTTGAGTTTTGAGCGGAGTTTCGAGTCGATTTTATCGTTGGCAACCAGGTTGAGCAGCGCTATAGAATAGGCAGGGGGTGTGCGGCTCATTTTGCAGGCCATGAGCGGCAGGTGGCTTTGCAGGCTGAGTTGCATTGTGAAGCGGCTCCAGCCGTCGTTGTCGTCGATAGTATGAGGGTAGTCTTCTGAACCAACTACGTAGTAGGGGAACGGGATAATTGCCTGAAACGTGTTATAATTAAGACTTAAAGGGCTGAATCGTGCCAGTTCGCTTGTTGAAAACAAGTTGGGGTTGTTGCCGCTTTGACGAAGTTTTACAATGTAGTCGCTCACCTCCAGCAAGCCGGTAACAACGATGATAGCAGCTATTGCATTTCCGGTTTTCAACCAATACTGCTTGCATAGCTGAACGACGGTGTACATGATCCAGATATAGAAGGACCAGAAGAACGGCCAGGAGAAGCGGGAAAGGCTGCGGAATTGCTCTACTTTTTTGGTGAGGAAATGCAGGTAGAGAAAGGGGTTTGCTATGTTGATGAGCTCAGCTGTGTAGCGACCTACGAGCAGGAAAATCATGAGGGCTGTGCAAAAGAGCAATAGGGCCTTTTTGTAGGGTGTGCGCGAATACTGCTTCATGCTTCCCATGAGCCAGCTACGGATATGAGCGTTGAGCGCTGCGGATAGACCGAAAATAGTGAGGAAGATGCCGATAATAACTGCTGATAACACACCTGCGGGAAGTTGATTAAGTGCACGGAATGGGGTATAGATTTTAAGTTCATCGCGGTTAGTGGTGTAGTATTCGCCGAAAGAAATGAACAAAGAGATGAGGCCAGCCCAGAAGATGGCTTTTTTGAGCGGGTCGGAGAAGAATGATTTTTGTACTTCGAATACCTTTTTGCGGAAGGAAGTACTGAGCACAGAGCCGAGCCAAACGAACGCAAATGAAAACAAGCCGACATTACCGAGATAAACCATAAGCTCAGTATTGAGCGGCATGGATGACGCAACGGGAAATGCAAGTGAATGAAAATCGTAGTGCGTGAACAGCAACATGAAGTTTGTTTTCAGGTTAGCGTGGTCATAGTCCATTGCACTGTCTTTGCGGAGCAAGTAGTATTTATCAGTAAGCAGCACCATACCCATTGAGAGTGCAAGACCCGCTACCGGAATGACAATAGCCGCAATGAGGCTGCGCTTGCCCCATGTTTGCTTTAAGTTGATGAGGCCGGCTGTGAAAAGCAGTGTAGCGAGGAAAACAGAGACAATAGCAATGTAGTAGCCATGTACCATGAAACCGACGAAGAGCAGCAGGGTCATAGACAAGCCAGTAAACAACTGCCTGCCGGGCGAGTTTTTGTGCTTCATCCAGACGATAAACAACGCAATGGATGCGAGTATTATGGCAGAACACGATAGGTTAAAATGGCCCTGCCAGAGCCTTGGCAGCTGAATGTTAACCCAGGGCAGTACTACTGCAAGCAGGTATGCGATGGCGTTGCGGCCAAGAATAGCTTTAAAGATGTAGCCCACCAATAAACCCGCCGCAACAATGTTGAGCATGATACAGGTATTATACACAGGGATAGTATATGCTGAAATATCGGTGACATGATAGCAGAACCAGCGGAAGATGATGGAGAACAAAGGGGTATTGTCGGTATAATTCACATAGTCGCCGAAGGGGTAGGCGAAGGAATTGTATTTAAAAATGCCATCGGGTGAAACAGGCTCTTTAACGTAGCTGTATAGTGTAAAGTAGTTTTTCAATCCATCGCCATAAGTGCAGAACATGGCGCTCATTCCATTGCCGAAAAAGCGGGGGAATGCCAAGACGAGCATTAAAACGTGTATCAGCATTAATGAGCCATACCAATATGCGTTTTTTAATTTCATGAGTTTTGGAGTGAAGTATGGCGTTTATTGGGTGTTATTTTGATGAGCAAGCAACAAAGATAACCAACAATCAAAGTGTTAGTTTATAGATGCTGCCATTATCGCCCACAACGAGTAGCCGCCCATCGCTGCATAAAGATAAGCTGGTAAGCGTGTTGGTGGTGAACTGGTCATATTCCATCCAATGGTTTCCGCCATCTTCTGAATGCAGCACCACCCCGTTTTCGCCCACAGCCCAACCATTCAATTGGTCTTTAAACAAAATGCTCAGGACGTGGTAGCTTTTGAGCGTGATGTCATTACCATTTCTTTGGCGGGTCCAGTCAATGCCTGCATCGGTGGTATGGTAAATGCTGCCATTGTTGCCACACATCCACATCTCATCGCCGTGGATGTCCATCGCCATAAAGTTATCGTCTTTTACATTTTGTATGGCCCAGGTGTTGCCTCCATCGGTTGTTTTAAGTACTATGCCAAAGCCACAGATATAACCGGTATTGGGCGTTACCATGTGAATTGCATTGAGCTGGTAGGTGAGCGAATCTCTTTTATAGAGGGTAGTGTTTGTGTCTAAAATCTGCCTCATGCCACTGCCAAAGCTTATGCCCCCAACTGCGATAACCTTGCCCGGTGTCGTTTCGGCAACATCGCGAAACCAATAGTGCTCCAGCTGCTTATAGACCCATGTTTTGCCGGTATCGTTGCTGTACATCAGTTTGCCTTCGAATCCTGTGCCGTAAACCGTTCCGGACGGAGCGACAGAAACGGAGTTTAGTAGCTGGCCGACATTCGTAAAAGATTTTCTCTGCCAGGTATTGCCGCCGTCGTGGGTGGTAAGGATAACAGCTTCGGTGTACCACTTGCCGCCGGCAATAAAACCATTGTTTGCGTCAACAAACACAACTTTATTCAGTCGGTCGGTGTCGGAACCGCTTTCAATTTTTTGAACGTTTGAAAAATGCAATAAGTCTTTTTTACAGGAGCTTGTAAAACCTATAAAAAAGATAAGAATGTATAAATGAAGTTGACGCATTGTTGCTATATGAGGGCTTCTTGTGTGCAATATAAATAGATTTTATTAAATCGGCGACTGAGGGTATTCGGTGCTACTGCTGGAAGCCATGAAAAACCATTTCCGGGCAGGCGCATAAAATGTGTATCATTCCTGTCATTTAACAACATAGTTGGTTTTGCGAAGGGGGTGAATCGTTACTTTTGTTCGGGCGGTGACGCGTTTTTGGCATTGTCAGAGACCATTTATTTCTGTGCGTCGCC
Organism: uncultured Bacteroidota bacterium; assembly: GCA_903835145.1. Classification (GTDB taxonomy): domain Bacteria; phylum Bacteroidota; class Bacteroidia; order Chitinophagales; family Chitinophagaceae; genus Flavipsychrobacter. Next base: position 10,733 of record CAILMA010000472.1, on the reverse strand, counting down.
AGTTAATATAATGAATATCAGTACTTTCAGTGCATTTAGGGGGCGTAACTACAGGCTGTTTTTTGTTGGGCAATCAGTTTCGCTGATTGGCACATGGATGCAGAAGACTGCTGTAAGCTGGGTGATATATACTATGACCCATTCCAAATTTATGCTTGGGGTTAGTTTGTTTGCCACCATGTTTCCGTCTTTTTTGTTTTCTTTTATAGGTGGTGTTGTGGCTGACCGGTATGACCGCTATAAGCTGTTGCTCCTCACGCAAATTGTATCAATGGTGCAGGCATTGCTGCTCACCGTGCTTATTTTTTTCAATCACTACCAGGTATGGGAGATACTTGCGCTTAGTGTGCTACTGGGTATTGTAAACGCATTTGATGTGCCAGCGCGGCAAAGCCTGGTGTATGAGATGGTTGATGATAAAAAGGACCTCCCGAATGCGTTGGCATTAAACTCATCGATGGTGAATCTTTCGAGGCTGATAGGGCCGGGGATAGCCGGCATAGCGATAGAGAAGCTGGGTGATGATGTTTGTTTCGGGCTGAATGCATTGAGTTTTGTGGCGGTAATAGCATCGTTGCTGCTGATGAAATTGCCACGGTTTGTAGGGCGCAAGCACAACAAAAATGTTTTTCAGGAATTGAGAGAGGGCTTTCAATATGTGAAGAAGACCCCTTCTATTGCGTTTGTGCTGGGGATGCTGGCTTTAATGAGCTTTATGGTGCTGCCGTTTTCGACACTGATTCCTGTTTATGCCAAAGATATATTTAATGGGACTGCCTCTACTTTTGGGGTGATAGATAGTGCGATAGGTTTGGGTGCGTTTGCTGGAGCAATATTTCTGGCTTCGCTGAAGCCGGGCACGGACCTCAAGCGGGTACTTGCCATAAATACTTTTGTGTTCGGGCTTGGGCTTATATTGTTTTCTTATGCCCCTTATTACCCGCTGGCGCTGGTTGTCATCACCATCGCTGCATTTGGTATGATGTCGCAGATAACCATAAGCAACACGATAATACAAACGACAGTGGACCCGGCGATGCGAGGCCGTGTAATAAGCCTCTATGCCATGGCTTTCTTTGGTATGCAGCCTGTGGGCGGGCTACTGGTGGGGTCACTTTCTCAGTATATAGGGGTGCGGAATACCGTGCTGGGCGAGGGTTTTGTGGCACTTATGGTGGGTGTGCTTCACCTGCGTTTTTTGAGCAAGAACCGGAGAAAGGAAGAGGCAGCAATGGCGCGTGTTGCAGATACCGCCGTGGAAACCCCTGTGGAAGCTGGTTTTTGATAGACGGAACTACACCGCATAGCTTTGTTGTTTCCTGACAAATATTGTGGCGTGTGTAGTGCCGGGACAAATCAAATTCCGGTATTTTTGCAATACTGCATTATGGAAAAAGAGGAATGGGAATATAAACAAGAGCGGGAGGAATATGAGCAGCAGTTGCTTATAAACCCCGATGATGCAGAAGCCCATAACGAGTTGGCGAACTTGCTTGAGTGCTACTTTAATGATAATGAAGGGGCGCGGCTGCACTACGAAAGGGCGATAGAATTAGAACCTGAAAATGGTACCTATCATAATGACCTTGCGGTATTGCTGGAAGATATGAATGATAATGCCGGGGCGCTGGAGCATTATAAAGTGGCTGCTGAGTTGGCACCGGAAGAAGCTTTATTTCTGGTTAATTATGCTTCGTTGCTTTCCGATTTTACTTCAGATTATGATACCGCTTACGCATTGTATCTTCGGGCACTGGAGTTAGATCCTTTTAATGCAAGGGGGCATTTTTATCTTGCTTTTTTGCTTAATGAGCACCTACGCGACTACGAGCAGGCAAAGCTGCACTACCAGCTTGCAATAGATATAGACCCGGCGGACCCGCACCAATACAACAACCTTGGGATACTCATGGAGCATAAGCTGGGCGACTATGCGGGTGCCCGTGAAATGTATGAAAAAGGGCTGGAGGCGGACCCGTTTGACGCGGACCTGCACAATAACCTTGCGAATTTGCTGGATGATCATTTCGGCGAGTATCAGCTGGCAAAAGAACACTACATGTATGCCATGGACGTAGAGCCGGATAAGCCCCGTGTGTACTATGATTTAGCAATACTGCTCAGGAGCCGATTTCAGGATATAGCAGGCGCCAAGAGCAACTACGAACAGGCATTGAAGCTGGACCCTGACTACGTTGTTGCACTTATAAACCTGGGTGTGCTGGTAAAGGACTATGATAAAGACTACGAACGCGCACGGGGACTGTTTGAGCGGGCAGTAACGGTGCGCCCTGAGAGTTATAAAGCACATTTTAACCTTGGGGCGGTGCTGAGTATGCACCTGGCGCAATATGACAAGGCACGTGAACATTACGAGCATGGGCTTAGTATAAGGCCTGATGATGCAGAGGCTCATATTGAGCTGGCAAATTTGCTCGATGACCACTTCGCCGACTATGATGCTGCAAGAGCACATTACGAGCGGGCGATAGAACTGGAGCCGGAAAATCCGGAAGCGTGGTATGAATTTGGCGTGATGTGTTGCGACAGCCTGAACGATTACAACACAGCCAAAAACTATTTTGAAAAAACACTTGAGCTCGATCCGGGTTATGCTGATGCACACTACCGGCTGGGTAAGCTGATAGGAGAGCAGTTTGAAATGTTTGATGCAGCAAAAGAACACCTTGAAACAGCACTTCAACTCACAGATTCCTTTCCGAAATGTGAGCTCGCATTAAGTCGCTTGCTCCTCGCGAAATTTAATGACCCTGCGGCGGCAGCCGAACATTATAAACACGCTATAGCAGCAGAGCCTGACCTGGCGGACGATACGCTTGCCGGGGCATTGGGGTTGAGTTAAACCATTGGAATTTTCAAGTCTCGTTCTACAATATGGCGAACGAAATTGAAGCGCGACTTCAATTGGGCGGGATCGAGGAACATATAGAACTGATCGTGCGTGGTGTGGAAGCCGGAATAGAACAACCAAAAACAAAGGCTTAGCAAGGGTATTGCTGCGAGTTCGTCATCGCTGATGTGCCTGAACTCGCGATAGCCACTGATAACGATATTAAAGGCTTTTGTAGCAGCCTCAGGCGTGAGCCGGCCAAAAAGGATGTCGAGACAAAGCTGCTGTCGGAACGTCATGAGATCTAATATGAGCCAGCCTTGAGCCATAAAATCGAAATCGAAGAAAGTGGGGGCATCGCAATCAAAATGAAAATTTTTCGGGAGCAAGTCAAAGTGACAAATTCCAGTTGAAAAAGCAGATGTGTCGAACTCTGAAAGTCTTGTTGCTATTTCGCGCGCCGCAGCCTGCAACCAGGCGTACACATCGGGGTTGCTGGCAAATGCATTGCGCAGCAGCTCGAGCGGCTGGAATAGCGTTGTTTCGAGGGTATAGGGGGCGCGGGAAGTGCTTATGGGTTGGGCTGCCGAAACGTTGTGCATCCGGGCTATTTGGCGTCCAAGGGTCAGCAGTTGACCTTCGTTCAGGCTTGGGACAACCATCCCCGGTGCATAGGTAAAAAGGACTACGTTTTTGATGCCTTCGGCGGCCACTATCGACTGAATGATGTTGCCGTTTTTATCGGGAATGGGATAGGCTGCGGGTACCTTGTTTTCCTTCAATGCCAGCAGGAAATTCACTTCTTCTCTCACCTGTTCTTCCGTTCGGTGGGATGGCCTGTATACCCTGATGATGAATTTGTTTTTGGGGGTTGTAGCGAGATAAGTATCGCCTACACCACGGAGCAGCAATTTTACAGTTGCACCCCCGATGCCGTATTGCTGTCCGATAAATCGGGCGAGTGCACCCGGGTCCAGCGTGGAATAAATGGTAGGGAATATCGTTGGCATAATGCAATAATAGTCGATTTTTCGATGGGTGACAAACAGTCGGGGTGCAGGTCATATTGTTGCACTTTCCGTATAGTACCTCACCCCAACCCTCCATAAATGGACAGGGAGATTGATGTCTGCGCAGTCGCGCAGGTCATATCGCAATGAAAATTATCCGAAGAATTGATACCAACACCTAATATAATTTAGTCCAAAAGTTTGACAAAAATATATAATCGAATTTGCATGTTTTTGCTACGATTTCTTTGGTGAGTTTCATCACTTCTTCCTTTATGAAAAGGCTTACGGCGTCAAGTGATTTGTGTAGCTTACCTGTAAACGCTCTTTTCATTCTCCACCATATTTTTTCGGCTGGATTTAACTCTGGTGAATAGGGCGGAATGAATAGCAAAGCAATGTTATTGGGGATAATTAGGTCAGCTGCTTTATGAAATGCGCCATTATCAAGCAAAATTAGTTTAAACTCATTAGGGTTTTCTTTTGAAAATTCTTCAAGAAAAACTCCAAAGCTATCGGTATTGCAGTGCGGTAATTCCAGTTCAAAATGATCGCCGGTAAATGGCGAGTACGCCCCAAATAAATATAATGATTGAAATACTTGTTGAAACTTGCATACCGGTTTAACGCCTTTAGCTGTTAACCCTTTCCCATTGCGGGTAAACAGTCCAAATCTGGCTTCATCCTGACAATACAGGTTTACCTCAGTGTATCCTTCTCCTTTGTCTTTAAATTTCTGTTCACATGCCCGACTGAAGTTTTTTTAAACGCATCTACTGCCTCAGGGTCTTTCTTCGCATGTACTTTGCGGGCTGTTTTTATTTTCGCATCAAATTTTCTTACTACAAAACCATGAAAAGTTTTATAGTTCACGTCGGTATTGAATTTTTCGTTGAACCATGTTAGCAGCTCAATGAATCCAACAAAGCCGTTGTCTGGTTTGTGCATTTGCTCCTTTATAGCCGCTTGCTGCTCAGCAGTTATTACGCTCGGCTTGTAGCCTATTTTACGATGGCTCATTAACCCTTCCAGCCCCCCGGCTATATATAAACTGCGCCATGTTTGAATACTGTTGTGATTAACACCAATACTTTCAGCTGCTTCACGTTTCGAAATACCGGTTTCTTCATGTTGTTTAAAAACAAGCAGGGCATGCAATCTTTTGGCTATCATGGGATCACTGCCTTTCAGTAGTTTCTTTATCTCGCTAATGCTTTCCTTTATCCTAAATGCTTTGGGGGCTGACATAGTGTTATGGTTGTGGGTACAAATATAGCTCATTATATTTTAGTCCAATTAGCACCAAAAAAATAACTTGCGAAATTATTGGACTAATTTATATAAAGAAATGGTATGAAATGCACCCAACTTTTAGTCGCTATCATAAACAACCACAAAAAAGCCCTCCGCGGGGCGAAAGGCTTTTTTGTATGGAGCACGGTGTGCTCATTATTGAGTGATCACGACCTTACTTACAAAGTTGCCATGGGGGGTGCTTACGTTAACGAAGTAGATACCAGCCGGTTGGCGAAGGTTGATTTCAAGTTCGGTATTCGTTTTGCAGGGCACCTCCATTATTTTCTCTCCCACAGTGTTGGTTACAGTTATTTCGCCTACCTCTGTGAAGTCCGATGCAATGTTGACTTTGAATGAACCATTGTTTGGGTTCGGGAAAACGGAGACATCTTTCACACCACCGCGGTTTACGTTAGTCACTGCCAGTGGGCCGTTGTAGTAGCTCTTGTGTAGGCACCACTGGTACTGGGTTATGACCCAATAATATTTGTGGGTGAGATCCGGATTGTCGTTGATGTAGCTTTCATTGGTTTCGTAGGGCAGAATAGTAGAATCAAGGGTGCTGGCATCGTCATAGCCCCACTGGTAAGAAGACATTCCGCCATCAGCTACAAACACATGATTGAGGTAGTAGACGTTTGGTGTTTCAGAGACATTGTCGCTCACTGATACCGTGAATGTATCGATGCCGGGACAAGTAGAGCCAGCCTGTGTTGCAGTAAGGTAGACGACCGCAAATCCCGGAGTGGTGAAGTTAACCAGTGCATATTGTTTTGTGCTGCCGGTAGCCCATATTTCAGCTCCTTTTGCCGACCAGGTATAGGTGACACCTGCAGGAGGGGTAACGGCTGCGCCGAAATTCTGATACAAGGTATTCTGGCAAACCCACGCCGGAGATTTTGTGGAAATTACTGGTGCGGCTTCCCGAGGATTTACAGTTACAAAAAGGTCCTGAGTGGAAGAACAGCCCCCGGACGTGAGTGTGTAGGCATAAGTTACCGTTACAGTATCTGTGGTTGTATTGGTGAGTGTTTCGTTTATGTTTTCAATGCCGGTTCCGCTTGCTGGTGTGATACCAGTTGTTGTGCTACGTGACCATGCGTAGCTTGTGAGCGGTAATGAACTTTCGGCTGTATAAGTAAACGGTGTGCCTGAGCAAACTGAATAATGAAGACTTCCGATGAGTGCAGGCGTAGGGTTGATGGTTGCGGTAACTTCCTGCGTTTGGCTACAGCCTGCCTGAGACGTTGTTGTGAACGAATAGATGATGCGTGCCGCAGTGGTTGTAGTATCCAGCAATGTTTCAGCGGGGTTACCAGAGCCGCTCGCAGCAGCATTGGAGATGCCGGACTGCAGGGTGCGGGTCCAGGTAAATGTTGCCGTGCCAGAAGTACTTGCTGTCGGGGTATAATTGAATATACTGCCGCTGCACACCGGTGCCGGAGTGAGCGACGATGTGAGTGATGGCAATGGGTTAACTGTGAGCGAATCAGTAACTGTAGCACTACCGCAAATGCCTGTTGTGGTGTAAGCAACGACTGCCGGGCCGGCGGTAATTGCTGTTATGACACCGGTAGATTCATCAATCGAAATGTTAGATGATGGCGTAGACCATGAGCCGCCTGAAACAGTGCTTGTATCGGTGCCGGAAAGGCCCACACAAAGTTGTTTTACACCACCAATGATGCCTGCGGTTGCTGCGGGATAAACAGGGAGCGAAAGATGCGAAGTATCGGTGCCGCAAACATTGGTAACGAGGTAGTAGAAGGTTACTGAGCCAGATGACAAGCCAGTAACATTGCCACCAGCATTGATAGTAGCGATAGCTGCATTGCTGCTCAGCCATGTGCCTCCGGCGACGGTGGAGGTAAGCGTGGCCGGAGTGCCATCGCAAATATGGGCAGCACCAGATAACGTGCCGGCAGATGGAGGATTAAACACGTGTACGGTTACAGTCGCATTTGCAGTTCCGCAAACGTTGCTGACGGTATAAGATACTGAAGCGAAGCCAGCCGAGAGCCCTGTTACTGTGCCTGTGGCATCGACAGTAGCTATGCCAGTAGCCGGGCAGCTCCATGCACCTGTACTTACCGATTCGGTGTAGGCTATTGTACCGCCTACACACACATCGGTGCCGGCACCAAAAATAGAACCGGCATCGGGCAATGGGTTTACTGTTTCTGTTTTGCTTACCCGGGTTGTGCCGCAGATATTCGTTACACTGTAGTAAATAGTGTCGGTGCCATCTGTAAGCCCACGCAGCGAGCCAGTGGAGCTTATGGAAGCGGTAGTATTAGCAGCTGACCAGGAACCGCCTGTTGTGCCTTCTACGAGGGCAGTTGCGGAGCCTACGCATACGCTTGAAGCGCCCGAGATGCTACCAACAGTGGGCAATGGACTAACGGTAATTGGCTGAGAATAGGTGGAGCTACCACAAGAAGTGGAAACGTTGTAAAGGATGGTATCGTTGCCGATAAAGTGACCCGTAACTACACCCGTTGATGACACGGAAGCAGCGCCATTTGCGGCACTCCATACGCCACCGGAAACGGTATCGACCAATGTAATAGGAGCGCCGAGGCATACATTAGACGGGCCGGAAATAGTGCCCGAAACCGGAATTGGATTGATGGTGAGCGTGTGAGTGGCGGTGTCTGCACCGCAGGAGTTATTAACGATGTAGCGAATGGTAACGGTGCCCGCTGCAACACCTGAAACCACGCCTGATGTGCTAACAGTGGCAAGACCGATAGCTGACGATGACCATGCGCCGCCGGAAGCTGTATCGGCCAAAGTTGTAACAGAGCCGGCACACACGGAGCTGGCCCCAGTGATGGTACCAGCGTGTGGCAATGGCTCAACAGTGATGCTATGTGTCGCTGTGTCTGTACCGCAGCTATTGGTAACGAGGTACGTGATAACAGCAGAGCCCGCGGAAACACCGAGGATGTGCCCCGGACTGGTAACAGTTGCGATAGCCGGTGAGCCTGACGTCCAGCTGCCACCTGCGGCGGCATCGGTGAGGGTAACTGATGAGCTTACGCAAACGGTGCCCGCACCAGAGATGGAGCCTGCATCAGGCAATGGATTAACGGTTATTAAGTAGGTCGCAGCGCGTGTACCGCAGCTATTTGTAACGGTATAGCTAATTGTAGTAGTGCCAGCGGTAACTCCCGTTACATTGCCAGCAGCATCGGTGGTTGCGACAGACGGAGCAACGCTTGTCCAGGAGCCACCCGAGAAGGTATCGGTTAAGGTGATGCCGGAGCCCGCGCATACAGATGATGGACCACTTATGGTGCCCGGTGCCGGAGCCGGATTGACGGTGATTGTCTTTGTGGTAAATACGGTACTACAAGTGTTAGTGACCGTGTAAGTGATGGTAACGGCACCTGCAGCTACACCTGTAACGGAGCCACTGCTACCAACGGTTGCAATAGCAGTTGAGGAGCTTGACCAGGAGCCACCGGTTGAGGTGTCAGATAGTCCGATACTCACGCCAGGGCAGACTACTGAAGGGCCTGCAATAGTACCCGCAACAGGCAATGCAAGTATAGTAATAGGGCGAACAGCAACTGCTGTGCCGCAGGTATTGGTAACGGAGTAAGATATTACTGTACTTCCGGCTGAAACGCAGCCGACGAGGCCGGAGGTATTTACGGTTGCTAAAGCAGTAGACGCAGAAGACCAAACACCACCAGGACTTGCATCGCTAAAGGTTGTAGTGCTGCCTGCGCATACCGATGTAGCCCCGCCTATAACACCGGAGTCGGGCAGTGGTTTTACGGTTATAATGTGGATGGCATTGGCAGTTCCGCAGGTATTAGTAACGGAGTAGGAAATGATATCAGTACCTGTAGCGACTCCTGTAACAAGTCCGGAAGCGCTGACTGTGGCCACTGCTATGGTGCTGCTGCTCCAGCCGCCTGAGGCAGATGCAGAGCCGTCGACGAGGAGTGTTCCTGCATTTACACATACGCTATCGGCACCTGAAATAGCACCAGCAGATGGGAATACTTCTATTGTGATGGATTGGGTGTCGGTAGCAGTGCCGCAGACATTGGTAACGGCATAGTAAATGTCAGCAATGCCAGCGGATAGTCCGGTAACGAGGCCGGAGTTGTCAACGGTTGCAATTGATGGTGCACTGCTGCTCCAACTGCCACCTGAAACGCTGTGGGTAAATGTAGTAGAAGAACCGCGGCACTCCACTGCAGCGCCGGAGATTGTGCCAGCAACAGGAAGTGGATTTACGGCAACATTATACGTTGTAGTAACGGAGCCGCAAATATTGGTGAGTGTGTAGATAAATGTTGCTGAGCCAACTGATACAGGAGTAACGATACCTGTGGTGCCAATGGTTGCGATAGATGGCGTGAAACTGCTCCAGGCACCGCCTGCGGCGGTATCGGCAAGGGTGATGTCAGAGCCCATGCACACGCTGGCAGGGCCGGTGATGGCACCCGTTGCACGTACATTATCAACAGATATTAGTTTGGTGGCGACATTGGTGCCGCAACTGTTTGTGAAGCTGTATTTGATGGTGTCGGTGCCAACAGCGACGCCGTAAACAACGCCGGCGGATACGGTAGCAAGTGATGTAAAGGAACTGCTCCAGCTACCACCGGAAGTGGTATCGGTAAATGTTGCTGTGCTGCCAACACAAACATAGGTTGGTCCGGAAATTGTGCCTGCGTCAGGCAATGGATTTACGGTAACGATGGTGGTTGCCGCAAGTGTGCCGCAGCCATTGGTCACTGTGTAGGAAATAACAGTAGTGCCTGCACTTATTGCATGTACTACACCAGAGCTATTAATGGTAGCTACCGATGTTGTTACACTCGACCAACTTCCGCCAGAGGCTGATTCGGTCAATGTTGTATTGGTACCCGCGCAGAGCGTTGTTGTTCCGGAGATGGTACCGGTTACTGGTAGTGGATTAACAGTTATTGTTTGGGTTGCAGTGCCTGTGCAACCTGCTGCGCTTGTGCCTGATATGGAGTAGGTTGTTGTTGCTGTAGCTCCGCAGGAAACGGTTGCCCCTGTCGTTGCGCTCAAGCCAGTAGCGGGGCTCCAGCTATATGTGCTTGCTCCTGATGCTGTGATTGAAGTAGAAGAGCCGCTGCAAATAGCAGCTGATACAGGAGTAATGGTGAGTGTTGGAATTGGGTTAACAGTGATTGTTTGTGTGTTGGTACCGATGCAACCGAGTGCGCTTGTGCCGGTGACAGTGTAGGTGCGTGTGCTGGTGGTGCTGCAAGTAACTGTAGCACCTGTTGTTGCGCTCAGGCCAGTAGCGGGGCTCCAGCTATAGGTGCTTGCTCCGGAGGCTGTAATTGACGTTGATGAGCCATTGCAAATGGCAGCTGATACCGGAGTGATGGTAAGTGTTGGTATTGGGTTAACAGTGATTGTTTGGGTGTTAGTACCGCTGCAACCGAGCGCACTGGTGCCGGTAACGGTGTAGGTTGTAGTTGAGGTTGCATTGCAGGTCACAGTTGCGCCAGTTGTAGCGCTTAGGCCGGTAGCGGGGCTCCAGCTATATGTGCTTGCACCGGATGCTGTAATTGGAGTAG
>CAILMA010000471.1 GCA_903835145.1 uncultured Bacteroidota bacterium | reverse complement strand
CACGCCAGCGCGCCGTTGATCAATACGACCTTGGCGTTCGCACCGGTCGCAAAAGAGCTCCCGATCTGGAAAATAAATACCGCACTCGGATCTCCCTGCGCATCCAGGATAAGATTCCCGTTCATCGTTGCCGCAGCTGTTATCTGGTACACACCCGGGATAAGTGTATCACCTCCGCCCAACAATGTTGCAGGGAAGAAAGTCGGGATCACAGCATTCAGTTGATTGTACGCAGTCAGCAGGTCTGCTGTCGCTGCCGCACTCTCCCCGTTATTATTGTCCATCACTCCATTCACATTCCCAAAACCTGTACTGGAACCGCTGTTCGAGCCCACATTTCCCGTCAGCAGCGATGAGCTGGAATTGGTAACAGCCCCCACGCTGGTAAAAAGGACAAAGTTGGCCGCAGACCCTAAATTAGGCGCCTGCCCAAACGTCAAACCCGGCATTAACAACAAAGCTGCCGCAGCCAACACATAAACTAATGTTTTATTCATTCAATTTAGTTATATTGTGAATTAATTTTCACAATTCAAAACATATGCGCGATAACCATGCCATGGGGACTATGGCGAGGAATATATCCGATTACCATATATAACAGATTAGCATATGTCAGTTCGCCGCTTAATGATTGCTCTTCTAAACATCCGTTTTCTACTTTGCGAGCTCAGGCTATATTATAAGTAAACCCTTATCTCTGATAGACAATTCGTCTTGGGTTGTATTCCTTTTCTTCAGACCTTTGTGACGTAATTAGCCGGTTTAAGGGATACGAATAGCTTCGCGGCCCTTGCTTTTTTCTTGGCAGTCTTTGCGCGAGCTTTTATCCGGCAGGCAGAAAACTCACACCAGAGCATGGGGCATAATAGGACATGGTGAGACATGAAATGGGACATTCGTTAGTATCGCGCTCGTGACTTGCCAACTGGTAACTGCCAACTGAACATGCCCCACTCTGTGGCACAATGGGAAATGCAAACAAATCGTAATAACATAATCGAAAATAGCCGCAGCAAAGGATTGCAGCGAATCAGCTAAAAATAAAATGCCCCACATTAGCATAGGAAAAATATTGCAGAAACGGGAAATCTCAATGCTTCGGCCGCTATATGAGTAAATTTGAGGCAATAAAAAAAATTACCGACCGTTAGGAACTTGCGGATTGAAGAAATCCGGCTCAAACAAAACCCTTATTTTTATCCCTATCTCCTATGCGCATTAAAGATCCAGAAAAAATAGTCCGTATTGCCACGATCTCTACCCTGTCATTTATGATAGTTTGGGGCCTTGTAACTGTTATTGCGCAGGTCAAACCTTTTTGGGTGGACGAGTGGCGGGTGATATACAATCTTAAATTCAAGACCGCCAGCACCATATGGGGACCGCTTGATTTCATGCAGCAGTTCCCACGTGTATACATTGAGCTTATCAAGGCCTTCGCGTCGCCCTTCGATTACAGCTATTTCACACTTCGCTTCCCACCCTACCTGGCAGGTACGTTAACAATACTGCTGTGCTACCGCCTCATGAATAAAATTTATGGTACGGATCATGTCAATAGGTTCTTGTTTGTAATGATACTGATTTCCTGCAGCACCTTCACCGGGTATTTTGTACAGATCAAGCAGTATACAATGGATATGTTCCTCTGCCTTGTTGCCATCTGGCAGTTGCTGACATTGCTGGACATTACGAGCACCACCCCGGCTACAGATCGCCGTTACGTGCTGTTATGTACCAGTTTCCTGATCGCTCCTTTTTTCAGCTATACCTACCCTATTGCTATTGCCCCTGCCCATGTAGTACTCCTCGTGCACAGCGTCAATATCCTGAAAAATAGCGGCAGCTCTTCAGAGGCAAAAAGAACATTATTGCTTAAGTGGTTTCCCTTGCTGATCTGCACGGTAAGCACTTCTGTTTTTTATGTTGTAGATGTTGCCCAGCTAATGCACGATGAAGGGATGCATAAATGGTGGGGACACTTAATGATGGCCAAAGGCTTTAGCTGGACGTCTTTAATGAATAATATCTGGGAGCTGTTTGCGCAAATTGGTGCGGGACTGGTATTTTGGTTTCTCTTTGGCGTCCTGGGCATTGTGGCATTCATTTTTGGCATATGGAGCAGTGTCGCGGCTATTCGCAAACAGGAATATGGTATAGCTGAGCTCACCCGGCTCTATAGCATACTACTACTGATGCTCACCATTATTTTGTCTGCAGCCGGCAAGTTTCCCCTTGGCGAGCCCCGGCTCAATGCTTTTACCATCCCTGCCATTTCCATTATCATTATCTACTTCCTCGACACTATCCGGCAAAAAAAAATAACGATCAGTGTCTCCGGGGTTCTTTCTTTTGTACTCTATGCCGGTGTTATTGGCAATATTTACACTACGTTTTATGCCAGTATCACCGGCCCTGTGTATTCCCGGCAAATGGAAATATACCGCTCCACCGAAAATGCCATTATCATGGCACAAGCCAAAAAGCTGCCTATATTTATTACTCCAGAGGTAGCATTCCCATATGATACGACGCAAAACGTTCCATACTATACTTCGGTTCCCGGCGACTGGGTGCTAAAAACATTCCCGGCTTACAAGGTTGCCGATAGTGTCCCGGTATTTGCCATAAACAATAT
>CAILMA010000470.1 GCA_903835145.1 uncultured Bacteroidota bacterium | reverse complement strand
TTCCGATCCCTCCAGTAATTTAAGCATGGCTTGTTGCACGCCCTCACCGCTTACATCGCGAGTTATACTTGGGTTATCGCTTTTACGGCCTATTTTATCTATTTCATCAATATAAACTATACCGCGCTCAGCCGATGGCACGTCGTAGTTGCTGGCCTGCAGCAGGCGGGAAAGAATGCTTTCCACGTCTTCACCCACATATCCCGCTTCGGTAAATACTGTTGCATCAACAATAGCAAACGGCACCTGTAGCAGGCGGGCAATGCTCTTGGCAAGCAGCGTCTTTCCGGTTCCGGTTTCGCCTACCATTATGATGTTCGATTTTTCAATTTCCACATCCTCTTGTGGCGGCATGGTGAGGCGTTTGTAGTGGTTGTAAATGGCCACTGCAAGTACCTTTTTAGCGTCATCCTGCCCTATTACATACTTATCAAGGAAAGACTTCACTTCCCTTGGCTTGTAATTTTTGTTGCGTTGAATATCAGGCTGAGCCGCCGGAGGAGCTGCTTTTTGTTTGTCACCTGTTGCTTCAGTAAGCAAGGTGTGTGCATTTTCAATACACTGATCGCAAATGTTTCCTCGTATTCCGGTGAATAAAATATTGACTTCACTTTCTGAACGATCACAAAAAGAACACTTCTTTTCTGTTTGCTTGGCCATGTGGGTTGGATAATTGTTTTTGGAGTGCAAAGGTACGGAAAAGAGTTATGATGGGTTGGTTTAGTTTAATTTGAAGGTGAAACGCCTAAAGGCTTGTACGCTGCAAGAGTTGATTTTCGGATTCAAAGTTGTCTCAAATTCAAATTTCAGGCTTTCTGAAAATCATATCAAGTTCTTAGACCAATGGCTTTATGGGCTCCATTGCCTCTTGCCTTAGTCCCCTTGCCCAATTTTGCATAAGTTCAGACTGATGAATTGCAGCCCATTCTGTTACCAAACCCAAAACACGGGCGGGCAAATAACCACTTAGCAAATCTAACCGCTCAATATCAATTATCGCATTAAACTCACCGTAGCTTGCATGAAAATGAGGTGGGTTGTGATCGCGATAATACATTTTAATAATGATACCAAGGAAGATGCTAATCTGTGGCATAGTGGAAGGATTTGGTAAACAGCTTTGTAGGATCAATATCAATGATGTCAGCGTAAACCTGGTCGCCATCAATCTCTAAATCCTCAGACCAGGCAATCGACTCACCGTTAGTATAAACTCGTTGAAACAATGATTCGTCCTGCAAAACCTGAAAAATGCCGCTTTGGGTCAGTTTTTTCAAATTCACACTACCGGTTACACCGTTTGCGAAAACCACAGAAATATTATAATCGGGAAGCGCTCTTACATCAACCACTTTCATTGTATAGCGTTTGTTGTACAAATTTAAACAAAATGGTTTGAATTCGTGTTGATATTGTAATAGACCCCATTGCAGAAATTCTGTGTTTAAGGAATTGCAATGAACTTCATTTTTTCGAACTTGGGTAAATACCTAAAAACATCAAGCAGAAAGATTTCCAAACCTTGTTTGCATCTATCGTTTGTATAGCTCTATGGTAAGCCAACTCAATACCACCCTACAAATTTCCCCCTATCCGCTAATGAATAAAATTTCATAGTCAAATACATGAGTTATATTTGAGTTCTTTAATACCTTTGTAGTTAGAAAATTGGGTGGGGTTGTCTTGTAAACTATATTAAACTGCGAACAGATGAAAAAAATATTATGCGCCTTAACTATAATCCAGTTCTTCCATTTTTCAGCAAGCGGGCAACGCATGCTGGGGATTGCCACCGGCAACTTCAACAGCATGAACAGCCTCTATCTGAACCCGGCTTCTATTGCGGGTTGCGACGAAAAACTTGTCGTTTCCCTTTTTTCGCTCAATCTCGGCGTTGATAACAACCTGGGCACTATTTCATCCATCGGCGATATCAGCAATACCCTGAAATCGAACGACTCCGGCACCAGCACCAGCAGTATATTTAAGTTCTCAAATGCCAATAAATTCAGCATGATGGCGCCAGCACTGGAGATTCGTGGCCCCGGCATTCTATACCGCATCAATTCCCGCCATACCATTGCGCTTACCACGCGGGTGAGGGCATTCAATGAATTTAATAATTTTGACCGTTCCCTTTACAATGCGGTATCAAACCCTTCTTCGGTGAGCCAGGGCGACCAGAATTTCACTTCTCAGAACTTTAACTGGACGGCCCATGTGTGGAGCGAGATAGGGCTGTCTTACGGCGCAGTAATTGTAGATCAGGATAAATTCCTGATTAAGGGCGGCTTCACTGCACGCTATCTTATTGGTATTGGCTACATGGGTATGAAGGGCAGAAACCTTGATGTGCAATACAGGGCAGGCAGCGACTCTATTCACGCTACCAACTCAGATATTGAATTTGCGAGCAATGCACAAAGCCTCTCAAGCGCAATAGGCAATGGCGGCACATCAGGCAATATTTTTGGAGGCCCCTCCGGCGGTAAAGGCTTTGGTGGTGACGTTGGGGTTTCTTTTTTATATCGCCCGGAGGCCGACAAATGGGGTAGGCAAGGCTACAAATTCGCGCTGTCTGCTTCTATGACCGACATTGGCGCTATAACCTACAACACCAGTTACAATGTGAACGTAACCGGTAATGGCTACCTTTCAGGTACAGGCATCGCCAATAACGTAAAGGACTATCAGGATTTCCGTAACTATGTCATCAGCCAGGGATATAATGCCGATACAGGCGTAAAATCAACAAAGGTTTACCTGCCAACCGCTTTTATAGTGAGTGCAGATTACCACGCATTCCGGCCCATTTATATCAATGCTACATTCATAGGGAGTGTTGCCAACCCGAATAATTATGGCAGCCAATATTATAACCAGCTTACCATTACTCCAAGATTTGATAGCAAGCTGCTGAGTGTAGGGCTGCCACTCACCTACAACATGCTCACCAACAATATGCGACTGGGCGTTGGTATTCGTTTCTCCGGCTTCTTCATTGGCAGCGACGATATGATGGCTCTATTTAGTGGCAATCAATATGGTTTCAACTTTTATATGGGTGGTATGATACCCATTTTCAGGAAACCTGATTACCTTGCCAACAAAGATTTTTCACTATAATAGACGTTCACATCAACAGCGGCATTTTGGAAGTAACAAACAACAAAAGAAAATTTCATTTTGAAGTTACCCTTGCGGGTGGCGAAGTCGCCTATCTGGAATACCGGTGGCTAAAAGCCCAAATGGTACTCATGCACACCGTGGTGCCAGTGGCATTCAGAGGCACAGGTACCGGCTCAGCTCTGGTAAAGTATGTTTTGGATTATGCGAGCGCACACAACCTAAAAATCATTGTTTATTGTCCTTTCGTG
>CAILMA010000469.1 GCA_903835145.1 uncultured Bacteroidota bacterium | reverse complement strand
CGAATCACTTTACGATTCCCTTCAGTCCTCTTAAAACCTCTCTTTGCACTTGTTCAAAATCAGGAATTCCTTTTACTTGCTCGCTGATTGATGCTTGCCATCGACCTTTATACTGAGGAATTCTTTCTACCAACTTTTTGCTGAACCCATCGGATGATAGCCCCTTAGCTTTGCACTTTTCAGCAAACTCGTTTTTAAAGTATTCAGCGTCCATCTCGTGGATTTCCAACAAATACCAAATGTCGTAGAAATCTCGCGCCTGCATGCGCTGCATCACACAACGCATTTTTTCTACGAGAATTTCGTCAAGAGGATAACAAAGCAACTGGTGATCTTTCAAATCACTATACAATATAAGAACAGGTTTTCTGACTGCCGCAAAGACCATAGTTTCACTTCTTGAAATATCAACCTTCACTTTCTTGTTGCTCCCCTGGCCTCCGAGAGGGCCAACATAGCTGATATAAAAATTTATGCCCCCGTCTTCATGTTGATTGTCGTCAATTATTTCAAGACGAATGTTAGCTTCTTCACGAATGTATTCAAAAACTTCCCGGCACCATAAAAATATCTGTTCGTTACCGGGGTCAGTATCGGCCAATGTAAAATCCAAATCTTCCGAAAATCTGTAATTTTCGAAATATACCTTTTTTAATACTGTTCCACCCTTGAACACAAGGAGGTTGTTTAGTTCGTTGTGCTGTGCGACCCCTTGTAATAGCCAGGAAAGTATATAATCCTTTTCTATCTGCTGGTCGCGCACACCCGCCTGCCTGGCCTTTAGTTGAATTTCTCCGGGTTTAATCATGTATAGATCGCAGATTTAATCGTGCCAGCGTCTAAATTCTGTTGAATGTTCCATCGTTTTATCAATGCCCCCGACTTAGGTAACTCAGTGTCAAGTTGCACGTAAGAAGCAGTTTCTATTTTCCGTAATTCGTCAATAATTGGAGTGCTAATCTCTAACAACTCCAAAAGGAAACCGAGCCGCTTGATCACAGCTTGTGACTGAAATTTCTGTGCATACTCCAACAATTTAGTAAAATTAATGTCTTTCCGGGATATGAATATAGCTTTCGAAACTTCTACAATGCCACCAGCATATTCGGGTTTGAAAAGGCAATCAATAATGGTTTTTTCCAGGTCCGAACATTGTACTTTATGGTAGTCATCTATCCATACTTTCTTTGAACCAAAAAAATGATTTGTATTGTGATATATAAACTGGAACGGCACGTCCTTAATAGTGAGTACAGATGGTCGAAATTGTTTGGAAACAACAACTTGTTCTTTTAGCGAAGGCTGTGTAATTACATTATGAATTTGTAAAGCAGAATAGTATCCAATATAGTATGCTGCGTCGCCTACCAGATTCCCGGCAACGAGATGCCAATCCGGCATAAATGATGCAGCGTCCTTCTCATAAGGGATAATGTAATATACTCCTTCTTTCAGACGCATTAAGAGCCCTCTTTGAGCCATATCGCTCAAAAGGGCTTTAACCGAATTTCTATTTGACTGTGGTAATGCATCGAAAGCTTCTTCGTAAAAAAAACAGCTTTTGTCCAACCGGTTAAAATAATTCAGAAGCCGGCCAGATTGAGTTGATATGTTTTTACTTTTCATAGTATTTCAGTAAGCTTAAACCTGACTACAAAGATACAAAATATATTAACACAATTACACTTCAACTATTTCATAGTAACTCAGTCAGCTTAAAACTTACTAATACACTATGCTTTCACTCAAGATTGCTTAGAAATCAGAAATTCAATAACGCCTAACCTTAACGAGTACAAAAAAGTACCCAAATACAAATAATATCCTTTGCGCCTTCTTGGCGCTTTACTTTGCGCACTTTGCATTCAAATATTTTGCCAAATTTTGAGTTAGTGAAGATGCAAATCACCATTCCAAAAAATGGTACGCCAAAGTAAACTAATTTCAAATGCATAGAATACTGGCTCTGTGGTTTACGTTTCAATACCAATTATTTAGCTCCGTTCACAATAGTTTTTTCAGCACCGGCAAAACGCCCGCGGCGGAGCACCACCCGCATTTTACCGTATTGAAAAATCGAAGATTAACTTGGTCTAACTTGGGGAACTTATTTGCGCAACGTTCTTAACACAGAACTTTTTTGTTTCTTTGCAGTACATTCAAACAAGCTCATGCTCCCAAAATATAGTCGTGTTTTACTTAAACTTTCCGGTGAATCTCTAATGGGCGACCGCCACTACGGCATTGACCCCAAGATGCTGGAGCAGTATGCCCTTGAAATAAAGGCCATTACAAACATTGGTGTTCAGGTAGCAGTGGTAATAGGTGGTGGTAATATTTACAGAGGTATGAATGAGCACGAAACAGGAATAGAACGTGCTCAGGGCGATTACATGGGTATGCTGGCCACCGTTATCAATGGCATGGCGCTGCAGGCTGCACTCGATAAGGCTGGCGTAAACACCCGGCTGCAAAGTGCTATTAAAATGGAACAGGTGGCCGAGCCATACATCCGAAGGAGGGCTATGCGCCACCTGGAAAAAGGAAGGGTTGTTATCTTTGGTGCAGGCACCGGTAACCCCTACTTCACTACCGATACTGCTGGCTCACTCCGGGCCATTGAAATAAAGGCAGATGTGATTCTGAAAGGTACACGCGTAGATGGCATTTATACTGCCGACCCCGAAAAAGACCCTACAGCTACCAAGTACGATACACTTTCCTTTAACGAAGTAATAAGCAGAAATTTAAAGGTGATGGATATGACCGCCTTTACCCTCTGCCAGGAAAACAACCTCCCTATTATTGTATTTGACATGAATCACCCCGGCAACCTGCTTAATGTAGTAACCGGTAAGCATGTAGGCACACTGGTAAATTAGTAACTGGCTGCGCAGTTTGCTGCAACTACTTTTAAATAACAAAGAGTAATCAGAAGGATACAATCCACCTGATTACTCTTTTTCCTTTTATTGACTATTGACTATTTTTTTGCTTTGGCTCCCTTCTTAGGCTCAGGCTTCGGCATCACTACATCGTAGGTAAATGCAGTATCTGCTTCCGGTGCATCTGCTTTAAGATTCAGCTCTACGCTGCCTGACTTTAGTTTTATACCAGAAATAATCACCGTTTTGGTAGATGGATAAACCAACTTTACAAAGTAATCACCGGCGACTACACCATTTGTTTCAAAATGGCCTGCAGAATCAGTGGCTCCTGAAGCAATAATAGAAGTATCGGGCTTGTACACAAACGCCTGAACACCCTTTATAGGGCGGTTGCGCATGTTCCTTATAGAACCGTATACAACACTTTTATTCACTTTGGCATCAGCTCCTTTTCCAGATCTTGCAGCCTTCTTCGCTGCATTGGCCTCCTTGGAGGCAGATGCTGTTTGTGCTATTGAAGTAGCCGTTACTAAAAGGCATACGGAGAGTGCAGCTATTATTTTCATCTTGTCGCTTTGGTTTTAACGTTTAAAAGTAATCATTATTCTAAAATAATAATAACCCACGCAAAAATGTACAGGTGAGTTGCATTAATTCCCCAAATTATCCGAAATGCGGCCTAACCAATTCACTTTCAACCAACAGGGCTCTAAATTATTTCTTAACACTCAGGGAATCTACCGAAAGTATTTTCACTATTCAGTCGGGGTATCCCGTCAGATAACAAGGCCGGGCAGCCTCACCATACTTATTGTCCACCATTCAATGTCGAGCTTTAGCGAGAAAACACCTACACCAGTCCACGCTATTTCCTCTACTGAGCCCTCCAGGCAAGCCGTATAGTCAAGGTGGCAGGTTACTTCGGCTTCTACACCACTTTCGTGTATAGAAACCGACTCAATCTCAAATTCATTGATAGCAAAAGAGCTGAAGGAATCTCTGAAATCCTCCACTTTTTTAATCGCTTGTTGTTCGTCAATAATGCCCGTTGAAGAATAGACCTCATTAGCGAAACTCAGAAACTTCGGCATCCATTCACCATCCTTTTTAAAGAGCAGATTCACAAAATCAGTGCAACGGCTTTTGATATCGTATTCGTGGTTGGGGTGGAAATCTTCGTAAACAAAGCAGGTCCTCATGCCTTCTATCTTGATGTTGTTTATTTCGTGCTGCATGAGCTCCCGGGTTACGAACTGGTAAAGCTCCCGGTCGTCCACGTCGCATAGGGTTTCCAAAACAATTCCATTGTCCTTCATCATTGTCATCGCCTCATCAAGCGCAACGGTTATTTCAGCATCGTCAAGCCCATCGGCGTCTTTAAACAGTGGCTCGGCCAGGTACTCAAAAATTTTTACGGTTTCCTTTTTTGCAAATGCATCTTCAAACTGCTGGATATAATCCAGCCACTGGCTTTCCAGCTCAGGTGGCAGGCCGGTATCTTCAAGGGCTGAAAAATCACCGCCGTGCTCCAGGGAGAGCTTTATTTTTTTAATCTCATTTTCCGTCCGCAAATCGTTGATTTGGTCTTCATTATTATCTAATGGTTCCTGCATTTACGTTGCTTTGAAATGTTAAGTTAGTAATTATTTCTAACATTTCACCTCCCTTTAAAATTTTCTTCTTTAACCAACAGTTAATTATTTGAAAAACTTCACAACATACTAACCGTCCGTATTAAGCACCTATCGGGAATCATTAGTAACAAATCAGAAAAGTTTTAAATTACAGCATCATTAAAAAATCTGTAAAGTGATGAATTTCAAACACACGTAAATTTTTTTATGCCTAAAATATTCCATTTGCCAAACCCCAACCGGGGTTGACTTTTGCTGACGCACTATATGGGCTTAATGCCATCGCCATTAAATGCTTTATTATTAAAAGATACTCCAAAATGGAAAATAAAATAATAACACAATGACAAAAACGCTGAAATACCTTTTTATACTCAGCTTTATATTACTCATTGCAGGCATGGCGTTTAAAGTTGGCGGCAGCCGATTGGCACAGTTCCCTGTTGTTGCGGCCCATATTCTCTTGCTTGTTGCTGTTATGGTAGTGCCCCGGCAACCCATCGGAAAAGAAACCTTTAAATATACCAAAGCCAGCATAGCTATTGTCTTTGATGTTTCCCATGATACACTACAGTTTTACCAGCACGGCAAAGTTTTTGAATTTCATAAACTCTGATTTTTTGAATTTATCAATAACCCGTATTTTTGGTAACAGGTAACATCAAAGCCCGTCTATACTATGTTCAGGAAGTTAGTTTACTTGCTTTTAGGTAGTCTATTGTTCACACTACCTTCCATGGCTCAGCCCGTCCTTTCTGCCGCTACCAATTGCCCGCTACCCGGCGATATATTCGTTTACCATCGCTGTGATACTACTGGAGGCGTGAGTGTTGGTGCAAGCGGTGCGGCACTTACCTGGGACTTTTCTTCGCTTCACGAGCTGAGCACCGATACTGGTTTTATTCATTCCTGTTCATCCACCACCCTTTGCGATTCGTTCCCGGGTTCATCGTTTGTACAAGTCAATGGCGATAACTACACCTATTACGATACCTCGTCCACCGCACTTTACATTACCGGCGTCGCCCTTACCGGGTCCACAACCTATAATTTAAGGTATAGCAATACAGAATTGTCGTTGAATTACCGCCTGACCTACAACAACTATTATACCGATACGGGCACCGGCTTCGATGGCTACTACAGCTACCTGTTCGTCGATACTTTTAAGTATGACGGCTATGGAACCTTAATCTTGCCATCGGGTACAGTTCACAATGTAATGCGCATCCACCGCAATTCTTTTGAAACGATCACCCATGCAAGTGTAACTAATATCTACAGAACGGAGGGCTACTACTGGTATGTGCCTAACTACCACAATAATATATTGAACATAGAGTACTACTACACCGGTAACCCCGCAATCGCAAACCTGAGCTTCTGCCCGCCAAACGAAGCTTTAGGGACAAGTGATTTAAGCCCGGGAACGAAACCTTTCTACGTCTACCCTAACCCTGCCACGAGTGAACTGACGATTGAGAGCAACGGCAGACCAGGCGGTGACTACACCATTATTAATTGCCTCGGTCAGCAAGTGTTGGCTAATGCATGTACAGATGCGAAAACAGTCGTTGATATCAGCAAACTACCCCCAGGCGTCTATCATGTAAGGCTTAAATCAGGCGACAACGCCAGTGCTCAAACATTCGTAAAACAATAGTCTGTAAACCGCACTGCGCTATTTATATATAAGTACTTCTTTCCGGCCGCTGCTATCCCTGCAGGCGCGGTACATGCCTTCGCTGTTGAAGGGCATGGCTATTGTTCCATCTTTGTCTATAGCTATCAGGCCACCCTCACCACCTATTTTCACAAGCTTACCCATCACCACAAGGTCGGCGGCAGCTGCAAGCGACATTCCCTTGTACTCCGTGAGGCAGGAGATGTCATGCGCCACCACAGAGCGTATAAACAACTCCCCAACACCAGTGCAGGATATCGCACAGGTATCATTATTTGCATAGGTGCCGGCCCCTATTACAGGGCTATCGCCTACCCTGCCAAATTTCTTGTTGGTAAGCCCGCCGGTACTTGTGGCGGCAGCAAGGTTGCCCGCCTTATCGAGCGCCACGCAACCCACTGTACCAAACTTTTTGTCTGTATGGTCCAGCTGCACTTTGTCCTCTTTCAGCGCATCCTGCCATTGGTCGTATCGCTGCTGGGTAAAAAAGTAGTCGTCTGGTCTCATTTCCATTTTCTGCTGCACTGCAAATTCATCGGCACCCTCGCCAGCCAGCATCACGTGGCCACTATGCTCCATCACTGCACGGGCTACGATTACCGGGTTTTTAGCGCCACTTATCCCGCATACCGCACCAGCAGCAAGTGTACTGCCATCCATAATTGCTGCATCCATTTCGTGCCCGCCTATATGATTAAACACAGCACCCTTTCCGGCATTGAACAACGGAAAATCTTCAAGGCTGGCAACAGCGGCTTCTACAGCATCAACCGAAGTACCACCCTGCTCCAGAATGGTATAACCTGTATTTAATGCGGCCTCGAGGCCCTCCTCATACTGAGCCTGCAACTCATCGGACATTAAACTCTTTAAGATAGTACCCGCTCCGCCGTGTATGGCCAATCCAAATTTCCGCTCCATATTGTTCTGTTAGTTATAGTAATCTCAATTAGAAGACAATGTTAGCAGATTTCTGTTTAAAACCGATATAACTACATTCGAAGAGCATGATTACAAGGGTTAAAAAATGTTTTTGTGTTAATGCTAACTTAATGATTTGTTAACAGTCACATAGCACCTTTGCGTACTTTCCTTTTATCCATTACAACGAATTAGGATTGATTAATCGATGACCAGCAACAAACTAACCTATCGTATGATTTTTGCAGCACTCAGTTTGTCAGTTTTGCTGGTCAGCTTCAAGAAAAAAGAGATACCCACCACCAAGTTTAAGTTCGAACATTTTAAGCTGCTTAAGAAGATACCTGAGCCCTCTGATATTGTTTATGACAAGGAAACCGGGCACACCTTTATAGTAAGCGACCACGGAAAATTATTTGAATGCGATACCCTCGGTAATATTATAAGGAAGGCGCCGGAAGAAGGAATGGATTTCGAAGGGGTGGAGATTCTGGACAGCTTTGTTTATGTATCCGACGAAACACCAAGAAAAGTATACCAGTACCGAAAAAGCGATTTGTCACTCGTAAATGTTTTTTCTGTTACGTGGCAGGGAGCGCTCAATAAAGCTTATGAGTCGCTCACCTACAATGCAACAAAGAAGTGTTTCCTGCTGGTATCGCAACAGCCGGTGGCAGTAGTGGAGTACGATAAAGATTTTAAAGAAATTAAGAAATACCCCTTCCGGCTGGCAAGAGATATTTCGTCGGCACGCTGGCACAATGGCTTTGTGTACCTGCTGAGTGGGAAGGATGAGTGCATTTTTAAATGTGACCCCAATACCTACGAAGCACTGGAAAAATACAACATCAATGTTTTAAACCCTGAAGGACTGGCGTTTGATGCTCATGAAAATATACTCATAACTTCTGATGACTTACAACGACTTTACTTTTTTAACAACCTACCAATAATCAAATAACATGCAGAAAAAATTATTACTTTTTTCATTGCTGGCAGCTGGTTCTGTTATTGTAGCAAGAGCACAGTTCTCTGAATTCCAGAACAACGCAGCAGCAAGCACCTTTACCCTAAGCTCTGACCAGAACACCCTGCAGATTGGCGGGCGTACTTCATTTTACTACGAAGACCGTGTTATGAAACAAGGCAATGTAAACCTCAGTCACAACGGCTTTAATGTAGGCGACATGGACATTGACCTCCTCGGCAAGACAGCCAACAAGTTTATCTACGAATTCCACCTTAGCCCAATAGATTTGGTTACTGCGGCAGCAACGCAAAATACCTCCAACCCAGCTAACTCTGGCATAAAAGCCGCCTACCTGCAATATGTAGGCTTCCTGGTGCATATCAAATTGGGATTCGACAAAGTGCCTTTCTCTCAGGGCTCACTCACAGAAAAATGGGCATCACCCATGTGGAGCCATGCTAACCTTTACGGCGGCGATTACTTCTCCCGCCGAGATATTGGTCTTACACTGAATACCAACCTAATGAACAATCGCCTGCACCTTTATGGTGGTATGTACAGCGGACTTGGCGAAAACTGTTTTGAATACGGTGGTGATGCCAGCGGCAAACCAGAATTCATTGGTCGCGCTGAATACAGCTACCCGGGCAAAATGAAGTATGCATCAATTGACGAAGAAAATTCACCAGTTGTGAATTTCAGAGTTGCCCTTAATGCGCGCTACATGGATAAAACCCAGCCAGCTGGCCACTCTGTTGCCACAGATGTGCCAGATGCTCCCGGTGCTTTTGGCCTGCGCATAGTAGATGGTAAGCGCTCCGTTTATGGTGGTGATTTCATCATCAAGTACAGAGGCCTTTCCTTCCTTTTTGAAACAGATATGGTGAACATACAACCTACCAGCACAGCCGACCCGCTTTATGAAGGAACAGCGACCTCCGTAAACAAAAACAAGGTAAATGCCGGTGGCTTTACTACAAGTCTCAACTACAACCTGGAAAAATTACACTCCTGCGTTACGATAATGTATGAAACCCTTAACCCTAACGATCTGGCTCCCGGACACGAAGAATGGTTGTACCTCGGCTATGCCTATAAATTAAGTGGCTTCAACTCTGTGTTTAAAATAGAGTACTACCGCCCAATGGTGGAAGACGTAGTATCTGACCCACTGAAATATACAGCACAAATAAGAGCTGGTTACCAAATTGTATTCTAAACCTTTTACAGTACCAACAAAAAATCTAAATAAAATGAAAATCAGTTATATATACATATTACTTGTTACCCTTGCTCTTGGTTCTTGCGTTAAAGACAGGGTATCAACAGGTTCATCGGGCCCAACCAACATAGGCAGCCGTTCCCTAATCCATTACTGGTCGTTTAACAAAACCAGCGATACTGCAGCTATGCGCCATGCCGACTCAACTGTTGGCGGTGGAGTATTTGATTACGTTGCCGGCTATATAGACACGGTGCACCCGGGCACACTACTAAACGCACGCAACGGAGCAGACTCAGGTGGTGCGGTGCGCGTGAGAAACCCTTATACTTCCATGACCATTCACGTTCCAACTACCGGCTACAAGCAGCCAGTGCTCACAATGGCGATTGAAAAGTCAAGCAGTGGTCCATCAGCAAACAATGTTATGTACACCACCGATGGTACTAACTACTTTACTGCACCAACCAGTACCGTTATTTTCAGCACAACCTGGTCTTTGGTTTCCTGCGACTTCTCTTCTATTGCCGGCGCTGACGATAATGCTAACTTCGCCATCAAACTGGTACCTACAAGTGGCAACACCGGTACATCAGGCAACGACAGATTTGACAATATCACTATTGATGCATATCCTAAATAAGCAAACAGCACTATCACTACATTTATAAACATAGAGCGCTCCGCAAGGGGCGCTTTATTTAGTGAAAAAGAGGGAGTGAATACATAAGGATACAGCTTAGAATGCCACAACTAAAATAGAAGTAATGAACTTTAATAGAACAAAAAGAGGGAAATTGTTACGGGCTTTACTGGTCGTTTCCGGGCTTGCCTCATCACTTGCCGTGCAGGCCGGAACTGACACACTGCGGGTAATGACCTACAACGTCCTTTACTATGGCAACGGCTGTCAGGGGCCGAATTACAAGTACCACGAATACCTCAAGACCATTACCGCCTATGCCAGACCCGACTTGTTCGGGATGGTAAAAATGGCATCTATACCACAGAGCGCCGATGACAAGGCAGGTACTGCACCAGTTGGTTTTGCTGACTCTATTGTGCAGTATGCACTCAATGCTGCAATTCCCGGCAAGTACGCCTATTGCCCGTTCACAAATGCTGCCCATGGCAATAACCAGGCCATCCTGTTCTATGATAAGAACAAACTCGGATTTGTAACAATGGTATCGTCCTACGTCAATATCACTGATTTCAATACCTACAAGCTTTACTACAAAGACCCCAATCTCAGCCAAACACACGACACCACTTTTTTGTACGTAACGCTGAACCATGATAAGTCGGGTAAGGAAAACGAAGCGGTGCGAGCAATACAAATAGGTGAAGAAATGAAACACGTGAAAGAACATTTCACTTCGCTACCCAATTACATAAACATGGGCGACTTTAACGTGCGCAGCTCAGAAGAGCCGTTTTATCAGGAGCTCACACAAACAAGCGACGAAAATTTCAGGCTCTACGACCCGCCTTTTAGCGCAGATAAAGTACTAAGTTATCCGGCAGACTGGGGACACGACAGCAAGTATGCCGCCTATTTCACTACCTCAACCCGCGAATCTGAGAGCGTACCCAATGCATGTGGCTCCGGCGGTGGCGGTAAAGACTGGTACGATCATATCTTCCTCTCATCATGGATTGTGAACAATACCTGCAATATGAGGTACATACCACATTCTTACCGCACATTGGGCAATGATGGCCAGCGTTTTAAAGTTTCTATAAACAACAGCAACGTACACCCCAATACCTCGGCTCCCACTGACGTAATAGAGGCACTGTATCAATTCTCTAACAAATACCCGGTGCTGCTGGATTTAGAAGTAAAAACAGGCGCAGGCACCCACCCAAAAAACACCGAAATCGCCGGTGTTGCAGTGCTGGCAAAGGAACAAGTGAAAGTGGAACTGACAGAAAGGCAAGGCAGCGACAATGCCAAAATCAATATAGTGTTCCCTGAGGCCCTCCTTGGGCAGCAGGTAACAATTATTTGCGCTGATGCCAGTGGAAAGGAAAAACTGAAAAAAGAAATAGCAAAGCTTAAAGCTACTGACCTACAGCTATCAATAACGCTGGAACCCGGCAGCTATACCGTAAAAATATCAGGTAAGCACAACGTGATATCAGAAACTAAAATCACAAAGAAATAAGAATTTGTATGTGTTGATTGCCTTTAAACCCTGCTCATTATCGGTGGCCTCTGCGGGCCACCATTTTTTTGAAACCTACCCATGAAAAGGGAGCGGTTTAGTAGCGCGTTTTCTTGGCTTGAGGTCTCGCTTTGAATTCAGTTATGTCGCTACAGCATCAAAAATACTTTTAATAGCTGCATTTGCTCCAATTACAAATCAAACTGGAGAAGGCGAGCAAACAGGGAAGCCTGAAAGGCTTCAATATGAGTAGCCGCCGGTGAAACCGGTGGCAGGGTCAACTCCAACACCAACGCCGAAGGTGTTGAACAAAAGGCCCCTGAACTGAAAAAACCTAACTAAATTGAAATTGCGGTCACACCAAACAAACCTGCATAGGGTAACCATGGGAATATTACATCCAGTTGCCAGTAAACAACTGTGGCATTACGCCAAGTAATATCACGAGCAGGCAGGTAGCAAACAACAATACCTTATCAGCTGGTGTTACTTCAGAGGTAAGCTCAGGATCGCCCTCTTTAAAGTACATGGCTATTATTACACGGAAGTAATAGTAAACACTGATTGCAGCCATAAGCAGGGCAAAAATAACCAGCCACAGCAAGTTGCCCTGTTGCACCACAGCAGTAAGTACATAATATTTTGCCATGAAACCACCGGTAAGCGGGATGCCCGCCAGTGAAAACAGGAATATTGTGGCAGCAAAAGCCAGAAGAGGATTCTTTTTAGCCAATCCATTAAAACCATCGTAGGTATAGTCTTTCAGCTTTACCAGCACTGCGAATGCGCCAATAGTGGCTACACTGTAAGCAACTGCATAAATAGTGATCGCCTGCCACGCCATGCCGTTCACAGAAAGCACTGCAAACAACATAAAGCCTGCCTGCGCAATAGAAGAGTAAGCCAGCATCCTTTTCACACTCTGCTGGAATACAGCAGTTACGTTGCCTATGAGCAAGGTAGCAGCAGTAACAATAGCGAGTACCATGCTCCAGTGTACACTCAGGTTACCGAGGGCGCCATGGAACAATTTAATGAAGGCAAAAAACGCACCTGCTTTCACCACAGTTGCCATGTAGGCAGTAAATGGTGTTGGCGTACCATCATACACATCTGGTGTCCAGGTATGCATAGGAGCGGCTGAAACTTTGAAGCCCAGCGCTACCATGATGAACATGATACCGGCAAGTGCCAAAGGATTAAGATTGTCGCTGTTAAGTATGCCGGCAATCTCCATTACATTGAAGGAGCGTGCAGCGCCATAGAGCAGGGTAATACCCATCAACAACATACCGGTAGAGAACGAACCCATTAAAAAATACTTCAGGGAAGCTTCACTGCTTTTAAGGTTCTTCTTATCGCTGCCGGCAAGTATATACTGCGGTATGGACATGATCTCTATGCCTATGAACAGCATGAGCAAAGTATTATAGGTTGAAAGCAGGTAAATACCACACAGTATAAAAAACATTAACGCAAAATACTCTGCCACGTGGGAACCCACTTTTCTTACTTCCTTGCCTATGAGCATTATATAAAGTACTGTGCAGCCCGTCATAAGCATGTTAAACCACAGAGCAAGTTTATCTATGCGCAGCATGTTGTTGAACAATACAACCGGCCCATCAACCGGGGCATAGCACAGTTCATAAATATTAACGCCAAGCAACGCCACAAACAGTAAGCCTGCAAGCGCTGTTACAGTTTTCTTATTATCCACCATTAACCCGATGAACATCATGATAACACCAAAAACCGTAGTAGCAATAATTGCCTTCATATTGAATTATCTAAATACAAAAATTTATGAGTTGTTAAACGTCAATTACCTACTTTATCATAAGGGTCGCAACTGTTGAGGTAAGGTCAAGCAGCGGTTTTG
>CAILMA010000468.1 GCA_903835145.1 uncultured Bacteroidota bacterium | reverse complement strand
GATCCCGAAATAAAGAAAAGTAAACAAGAGGGGATTAAAAAACACAAAATCAAATAACTATACATTAAAATTAAAAATACGCACTAAGCCCTATAAAAAAACCGAAGGAGAACAACGCAGTATTATTTCGACGCCTTTTTCTGCAGGTTATCAATCCTTGCTATC
Organism: uncultured Bacteroidota bacterium; assembly: GCA_903835145.1. GTDB lineage: Bacteria > Bacteroidota > Bacteroidia > Chitinophagales > Chitinophagaceae > Flavipsychrobacter. Next base: position 3,636 of record CAILMA010000468.1, on the reverse strand, counting down.
ACATCATCCAGCATATTCCTCACGGTAGGGTAACTCAGCCCCAGATCCTGTGCCATGGTTTTAAGACTACCACTGCATTTCACAAAATTGGTAATGAAGAATTGATCCTCATCGCTCAGGCTCGCAAGCAGCGGCAGATTGTAGTTACCAGTTACCTCGGTTTCGCACGTGCCGCAGATCATGCTTTTTACATTAAGCGGTGATGAGCAACTGGGACAGATATGTGGAAGTCTCTTTGACATATTCTAACACAAAGATAAACACTTTTTGAATAAAATTCACTTTTTACTAAATAAAATTAAAACCAGACAAAATTTATCAACACAGAGGCACAATAAAAAATAATCCGGGCCACTTTTTGTGACCCGGATTATCAATCAATGTTTCTCCTCTTGTTTAGTGGTTTATAACCACCTTTTGGCTTACTTCACTCACGCCATTTTGTATGCGCACAAGGTACAGGCCAGTTGGCAAATTGCTTACCGGAACCGTTATATCATTAGCGCCCTCTTTCATTTGGCTTGCATCGATTGTTTCAACCACACTACCCACAAGGTTAGTGATGGTGATGCTTGCACCTGCCACGTTTGGCAAGTTAAAGGCAATATGAAGTTCGCTTGCAGCGGGATTGGGGTAAGCAGTTGCACCAGTTATACGGGCATTCACATTCGTAATTCCGGTTGTGTTCCTTGGCATCACATAATAGGTGGCACCTGATACGTAGGGAGTACCGGTAGCAGAACCCGCAGTATCATAAGTCACTGTTACGAGCGTATAGTGGGAGCCTGGCACGTACCAATTGTAGGTTTCTACACGGCTATCTTGTACACCCATAGCAAGGCTGCTATCGTGGCTGTAAGTGATAACATGTATACGCGCCACACCAGTATCAGTTCCTGAGGGCAAAATCACCTTGCCATAGCCGTCATAAATATAGCTGTCTATTTCGCTGTGGTACGCACCGAGGGATGCAACGGCTGCCGCTGAAGTATCCACAAAAATACTGTGATAGCTCAACGGATAGGACATGATATCCCATGTATTGCTGAACCATATGTTTATTCCCGATGTTCTAATCCCTGTAGTTGATAACTTACTGGCACCTGCATTCATGTACATGTAATCAGTACCATTCAGCTCGGCAATATTGCTGCCGGGAAACGAGCTGCAATAAGGCGTTGAATCGCAGGTAAAAACAGTGGTAGTATCCAAACCTATCTCTGTGGCCGTCGAAAAATCCCAGGTAATATTGGCACCCGGCATCCCGGCCGTAACATTGGTATCAATAAAATGACCGTAATAAACATCTCCCGGTACGGGGTTGGAATTTGCAGCTGTTAATATAGGCTGCGCAGTGGCAGCAGTTACACACAGTAAAAGGGCAATGCCTAAGTGTAAGATTCTTTTCATGACTAAGTGTTGTTTTGTATGTTTTTTGTAGTGCAATTTTCACACCAAAAATCTAAATCCCGCTGTTAAGGAAGTTCTAATTAACACTATCAGTTTCCCTTCGCAATCTCTTTTAAAGTGTCCGATTATCAATTGTTTAACTGACAGAACGACTATAACAAAATTGCATAAAGCAAGATCGGGAATCGGCCACAATCAATATTTCCTCAACATAAATTTTACAAAAACACGATAAAGAACTATGTGCCAATCTACACACTGAAAAGACTGAGCCTATAAAATGAAAAGGAAAGCCGCTTGATACGGCTATGAAAAGATGAGATATGAACGAATTAATTTACACCAATAAGAGGTTATTTATCTTGCAGAGATTGCAATATATATGTAATTTTCTCTCTGCCATTTTTAAATATTATTTTGCCCTCTTTTAAAATGGCTCGACATGGTTTGTTGAAATATTTAACGATATATTCTGTCGCTTGCTCCTTGGTAATATTCTCGTCTATTTTACCCGTAATTGCAGTGCCCCGATCATCTGCAAAATCAAATTTCCACGAATCCAAAAGCAACCCCATAAATGTTCCATCGATTGTTTTGTCGTCTTCAGTTGTTCTGGTGTGCGAAACACGATCGAAGGCATTTTTAACCTCTATCTGCGTCAACTCACATCTAATCCCACCCGATTCGATTGCTACGCCGGCCTGGTCATCAGATATTGCTTTCAAAAATTCCTTCAAACTTACTATCGTTCTCAGAGTTGCACCTTCTAATTCGGCCGCAAAGTCTTCGTCACTTTTTGAAGAAGATGCTATCAATCTTGTAACATGAGATAGAGAATCAGAAAGTTGGTCATCCTCAAAAAGGTCATTTGCATCTAATTTAGATAGCTCTATGCCAAAAGAGCCTCGCGGTAATGCTGTCAAAAACAACCTTGATTCATTTTTATTATTTAATTGGCCTCTCCCCCCGACCCTTCCATTCACAATATGCGAGTACTCCGCTGTTACCATATTTTGGAATGGGACAGTGACCTTCCCAATAAAAGCAACATCAATGCCTGTTGAGCCCATAACAGGGTTGCCGCTAAACAACAAAACGACTTTTGTATCTTTTTTATCAACCGGTATCTTTTCAATTTTATGCATCAATTCCGCTTCTTTTTGTTTAAAAGAATAAGACATTAACGGGTGGTCACCCACCAAAGCAAGCATCTTTTGCGTTTCCAGCAATTGAATAGTTAGGTACTCTCTGTGTCTTCGGCTAATCATAATCGCTTATAATTTCGTGGCATTTAAATACGCTAAAGCGTCTCTATCCTCGTTAGGCGTATCAATATTAATTTGCAACATCCCTTTCCAAACACCATCTCTATTATGTGAAAATAATTGCATCCAATACCTCGTCATATCAACGGTAATGAATGGCGTTATTGAAATATCAAACGGGAAGTGGTCAATAAGGTAACTATTTTTAGATAACCTGTTATCCGCAAACTCCGGGAATTTAACCATTAAGTCTTTCTGAAAAGCAATATCATACCCCCAATACAAAGTTACGACATCCAAATCATTTGGTTCTCTTTTTTCCCTTGTTGCAACATCTTCGAGAAAACTCCCATCAATCCATTGAAACCCATTAAAGACATTATGATTATATAATTTCTGCCTGAAAGAAATAAACCCCTTTAGAATGTCAATTCGCTTTTGAGAAGTGGCGTATTTTTCACATAACTGCAAAGTCGTGCATTTATATGGCGATATATCCGCCATAAAAGTCGGGTTACCCAAGTGAGGGGGCAAAACCAAATTATGATCAAAATCTGGAATCGGATTGCTCAATGTATTTCTTTTTTCTAATTGGGTGGTAATGTTAATAAAATATCCCCAATAATCAGACAACATTTGCACAGCTATCTGATTTTCCCGCATTGCCACCCTCGTGGGCTAAGAAAGATATCATATAACCGTCTTTATCTCAAAATACATCATCCCGTCGTAAAAACACACTGCACTCCCCTTTCATCCCGTCTGCAACACAATCACTGAGCTGGTGTCTCAATAAAAATGATCGATTACTTAGTCTGAAGGAAATGTATATTCCGCTGAATGCCGGCCCACTTGGCGCGCTTGAGGGGTGAGTTTTTGAATACTTTATTGAAGGTCTCAAGGGTCAGTTCTTCCCATTCTTTTGAGGAAAGGTTGAGTATTTCTGGTATAGGTGTGAAGG
>CAILMA010000467.1 GCA_903835145.1 uncultured Bacteroidota bacterium | reverse complement strand
GGATAGAGATCTACGAAGGGAAAGAATTGTATGTATCTGACGGGTATGTGGCTGAGAATTTTCGGCGCCAGGGCATCTACCATAAACTTAATAAACACCTTGAAAATCATTTTTTCCAACAGGGAATAAAAAGGGTTATCAGGTTTACACTTGTCAATAACACATCAATGCGGCAACTACTCGAAGATCAGGGCTATTCGGTGACACGACTTATGTATGAGAAGTGGATTGACTAATTTGGAATTTGTGCTGATAAATGAATTTACCCAACTATTTGTTAATGAAACTAACAAATGAGATAAATAATTGCTGGTTTAATTATTTTTGTTTAACTTAGTAGTACTAAAACCTGTGCATATGATACTAAGTGAAACGTGGTTTATAGAAGGCTTTATCGATTTCGAGCTACAGAAATACCGCCTTCTTGCATACCTGAAAGAAGTTAAGGGTTATTTTAATGAAACGAGGCTGTATCCCCAATTGTCGGACATTGTGTTTCATTACAATAATCTGGTAGCGTTTAAGGAAAATAAGCGTTTTTTACAAGACCAGTTTCCCCGCCGGCTTGATCAAATAGATTTGAAAAACCTTGAAGTAGTGTATGAGCGGATGCTGGCCGATAGTGAAATAATGCAGGAACTTGAACAAATAATTGCCTTTGCAATAGATGAAATGAAAGCCACCATTACCCAGGGTGCTGAGATTTTTGAATTTGTAGAGAAAAAGATTTGTATTGAGCCGGTCGGAATAATGCCGCTTTACAAAGATGAAGGCTATGTTTTTTTGAGATATGGCGATTTTGGTGAAGTACGCATATATAGTTACACCATTACGCTATTTGAAAACCGGAACAGTCGCTTTCGCGGTATAAAGATGGCGTATATGGATATCCGAACCAAGAACCTATCTAATACCTATGAGCAAATAAAAATTGATATTATTCGCAGCTACCGCATGTTGCCCAATCCTGCCGTCTTTAAGGTTGAGTTTCCACTAACAGTACCACTTAATGAAACACTTTTGCCAATCGCAAAAAGGGCGCTCGTAAAACAACTTGCTGCATAATTACAACAAAACGTTCAAGAAATAAAAAGAGACAGGCCCGGACTTATTAGATCCGGGCCTGTCTCCTTTAAACCACGATATTATTTAAGATGCTGCAAAAATTTCGAAATTGATGCCGACCAATGTTGACTGTACTTAAACCGGCAATGATACTAATAATTGAAAGCTGTAGATGCGCCGTTGTGTTCCTTCTCCGTCATTGTCGAAAAGATTTTCTTTATCTGATCTTCGTTACTGTTGTGGAACGATGCCAAAATGTTCTTTGATTTGGTATCATTGTTTTTTGCTTTGTTCATAAGATAGTCAAAGCTAACCTCTGCATGTTGATTTTCAAGCGTAAAGTCGCTTAGGTCTACTGTGTAATGCTCCTTTTTAACTTTAATAGTCACGCGATAGTACACTTTATATACAGCAGTGAGGCCTGCTTTCTTATCTGCACAGAAAAAATAATAGCCATAGCCGGTAAAATTATGTTTCTGATTTTCAAGCCGGTAGGTCTTTGAACCAAACCTGTTTTGGAAATAGTAAGCAGCGTTGTCTTCTATCTGTTCCTTTGTGAGGTTGGTGCCAATTTCCGCAACACTGTCATAAAACGGAAGGTGGGATTTGAGTGGAATGTGCGAGGCGACTGTTTTTTCCCACTCAGCCTGCTGGTCAAGTTTGGGTGCGGTAAATGTTACCGCTGGCAAGGTCCTGTTATTACTATTCAGGTTTT
>CAILMA010000466.1 GCA_903835145.1 uncultured Bacteroidota bacterium | reverse complement strand
GTTTCAAATGCATTCCAAGGATCTTCTTCAAGCTGTTTGTGACCAAGCGATAATTTGCGGTTTTCCTTGTCAATGCCAAGAATCATCACGTCAATTTTTTCGCCGGTTTTTACAAACTCACTTGGGTGGTTGTAACGTTTGATCCAGCTCAGGTCGCTGATGTGAATCATACCGCCAATACCAGTTTCCAACTCAACGAACACACCATAAGGAGTGATGTTTTTCACAACACCTGTATGACGGCTGTCTGGTGGGAAGCGGTCTTCAATGGTTTCCCATGGATCAGCTGTAAGCTGCTTGATAGAAAGACTCATTTTGCGCTCGTCTTTATCAAGTGTTACAATCACCGCTTCGTGCTCTTCGCCTAATTTGAAGAATTCTTTAGCGTTGATTGGCTGTGATGACCAGGTGATTTCTGAAACGTGCACAAGACCTTCTACGCCAGGCATAATTTCGAGGAATGCACCGTAGTCTTCGATATTAACAACTTTACCCTTAACACGCGCACCTTCTGTAACTGTTTCAGCAAGGTTATCCCATGGGTGAGGAGTCAATTGTTTCAAGCCAAGGCTAATGCGTTTTTTCTCATCATCGAAGTCAAGAACTACCACATTCAGCTTCTGGCTGTTGTGAAGTACTTCACTTGGGTGAGTTACGCGGCCCCAGCTGATATCAGTGATATACAGAAGACCATCTACGCCGCCAAGGTCAATGAACGCACCGAAATCGGTAACATTCTTAACAGTACCTTCAAGTACCTGACCTTTTTCAAGCTGACCAATGATAACACTGCGCTGTTGCTCAATATCGCTTTCGATAAGCGCTTTATGGCTAACAACCGCATTGCGTATAGTTTCGTTGATTTTAACAACTTTGAAATCCATTGTCTTACCTACATACTGATCGTAGTCGGTAACAGGCTTCACGTCAATTTGTGAACCAGGCAGGAACGTTTCAAGACCGTGAACATCCACAATAAGACCGCCCTTGGTTTTAGAGGTAATAGTACCTGTAACAACCTCACCGGTTTTGTAGAAGTCAACGATTTGTTGCCATGACCTTGCAGCCCTCGCCAGTTTGCGGCTAAGATGAAGGTGGCCTTCCCTGTCTTCTTTTTCTACTACCATTACTTCCACTGCATCGCCAATCTGGATATGCGGGGTGTCACGGAATTCATTCAATGAAATAAGACCATCAGATTTAAAACCGATGTTGATGATAACATCTGTTTTAGTGAGGCCTTCAATGGTACCCATCATCAATTCATTCTCATTGATCGATTTGAAAGTGTTATCATACACTTTATCCCATTTTACTCGCTCGTCTTTACCATAGGTAGCAACGTTGCGTTTGTCTACGCTCCAATCGAAATCATCATGAGAAGTTGTTGATGCTTCTTCATAATAACGCCTTGATGGGCGAACGTAAGTTTCAGGAACATTGTTAGCTTCCTGAGCGGCAAATGCCTGCTCTTCTTCAGCTGTCAAGCTTGCTGCACTTACTTCCGGAGTTGCTTCAGCAGTTACTTCCGAAGTTGCTTCTACAGCTACTTCTGGAGTTACTTCTGCCTGAGGTGCAACCTCGGTTACTGGTTCTTGTGCTGCTGCTGTAGCCTCGTTTGAGGTAGCCGCAGTCGTTTGTACGGACTCATCCTGTGATGTTCCGGCGGTTTCAGAAATGTTTGTTTGATTTTCTTCCAAGTTTTTGTTCCTCCTTTTAAGTTGATTTTTGGGAGTGCAAAGATAGGGGAATTACTTGATAAGTTGTTGTGTTAATACTTGACTTTTTTTCAGCTATAGGCAGAAGGCTACACATTTTAAGAAAAAATTACACAAAATACTCTTGATTGGTGGCCTCTCTTTTTACTCAAACGCTCTGAAATAAACAAAATATAACAAGAGAAACGGGGCAAGCTACCTCATTATAGGTCAGGCTGGTTATTTAGTTTGCATTTCCAGTTAACACAAAGGTATCAAATCCTTAATATTGATTATCTCATAGGCCGGATATGTGGCTGTAATTTTACCGTTTGTAAAATTGTCGTCAAAATAACTTTGTTTTCATATGAGTAAGACTCTACTTTTCTTCCGGTTTTTAGTTGCATCAATCGCCCTTATTCCTACTGTTTCCTTTGGCCAATCGCCGATAAGTCCGGTTGACTGGACCGGCTCTGGTGCCTCATCAACAGACTCCAGCAATTTCAGTGCTTTGCCAGCTACAAGTTCGCCCGGTGCAAGCGCCGTTTACGTATCGCAATGGAAAAGAGGCGCGGGAATTGCTTATAATGCAGCAGGTTCGTCTTACAATTCTAATACCTGGAGCACCGGTTCTACCCTTTCTACAGCGCAGGCCGGACAGAATTTCGTTTATTTCACTATTACCAACAATGCTTCAACTGAACTTGAAATCACAGATCTGGTTATTGAATCTCAGGTTAGTGCAACAGGCCCTGAAACCGTACAAATGGAGTATACAAATAGTACGAGCGGCGATATGGCGTACGGTTCTTCTGTGAGCACCGCACATAGTGCGAGCCCCGAGACATTTACATTCACTTCGACCATTCACATCTGTGCTGGCCAGACTGATACCTTTAAATTGTATGGCTGGAATGCTACAAGCACCGCAGGCACTATGCGAATTTATGATGCAACCAGCATTACTGCCGATTACGTAACTTCTGTTTCTGCAAGTGCTTCAAGCACTTCACCGATTTGCGCAGGGTCAACTTTGTCGTTTACTGGAAGCGCGTCCGGAGGCGTTTCAACATATACTTACAGTTGGGCTGGCCCATCAAGCTTTACAAGCGCGTCGGCTTCTCCATCTATCGCTTCGGCGACTACTGCCGCATCGGGCATTTACACGCTAACTGTTACAGACGGCTATTCCTGCACGAGCATTGCACATACAACAGTCGTTGTTAACCCTTTACCTTCGGCAACTATTACTCCGTCTTCCGCCACAGTGTGCACTGGCGGTAGCGTTACACTTACGGCCACCGGCGGTAGTGGTAGCGATACTTACCAATGGTACATTGGTTCCACACCTATTTCCGCCGCCACCAATTCCACCTACCTTGCGTCACCATCATCTACGACTACCTACAACGTTCACATCACAAATAGCTCTGGCTGCACTGGCATTTCCAGCGGTGCCACAGTCACGTTAGGTTCTTCTCCCTCAGCTTCAATTACCTATAGCGGATCACTTGCTTTCTGTGCACCTGGCACACTTACGCTCACAGCATCAACAGGCTCTGGCTATACCTACCAATGGTATAACTCGGGCGTCCCTATCACTGGCGCTACGCTGTCAACCTACAGCGTCTCGGCTTCGGGCACATACTATGTTGTGATCTCGGTAGGTACTTGTAGCAGCACGTCAAGTTCAGTATCGGTTACCGTCTATCCTCAACCGTCATCGGCAACTATTACTGCAACAGGAGCTACAACTTATTGCGCAGGCGACAGCGTTTTACTCTCGGCGCCCTCTGGCTCGGGCTATACTTATCAATGGTACAACGGCACCGCAATCTCTGGTGCGACCAATATTAATTACATGGCACGCTCAGCAGGCTCGTATAGCGTTACCATAACCAACAGTACGGGTTGCAGCCTTACTACTGCAAGCGGAACGGTTGTGACCGTACATGCACTGCCGGTGCCCACTATTACAGCAGGCGGTGCTACCACCTTTTGCACAGGCAGCAGCGTGACACTTAGTGCAACAACAACGGGAGGCGGATACACATACCAGTGGTACAACAGCGGAACTGCAATTGGCGGAGCTTCTGCCCCAAACTATGTGGCTACAACCAATGGCTACTATTCTGTTATCGTAAGGAATACAACAACGGGTTGCTCATCGGACGTAACTGTCTCGTCGGCTGACGCAATAAATGTTACTGTAAACAGCCGCCCTTCAGGCACAATAACGCCAACTGGCACACGCACCATTTGCTCTAACGACAGCATAGTAATAAGCGCTACAACTGGCAGCGGGCTTACTTATCAATGGTCAAAGAATATTGGCTCAGGCTACACTGCGATTAGCGGTGCGACCAACTATAGCTACACTGCAGCCACCGGGGGTTCTTACCGGGTTACAGTTACCAACAGTACAGGTTGTAGTTCTACATCAGGTGCTGCTTTAAATCTTATAGTACTGGCAGCTCCCTCATCTACTATTTCATCTTCCGGCTCTGCAACCTTTTGCACCGGCGGTAGCGTAACTATAAATGCAAGCACCGGGGCTGGCTATAGCTACCAGTGGTATGCAGGCAGCAGCGTAGGAGCAGCAGCAGTAGTGTCAGGCGCAACCTCAGCAAGCTATACCGCCGACACAACGGGGTATTATTATATAAAGATAACTGCCCCGAATGGCTGTATTACGCAATCAGTGGCAACTTTAGTTACATCAGTTTCCCTTCCTTATATAACACACATTGGCCCAGATTCATTTTGTGCAGGTAGCAGTGTTTACCTCTCTGTGAATATAAGCGCCGCTGCGACCGGAATATTGTACCAATGGAAAAAGAACACCGTAAATATTACAGGTGCCACAACCGGTGCCTATGTTGCCAATACAACCGGTGATTATACTTGCTTCGTAAATATACCAAGCAGCTGCACCTCTACTACCGATACGTTTCATGTAAGTGTGCACCCTACCCCTAATCCTGTTGTAACATTTAATGGCAGCTACTTCAGCACCGGAAACTACTTTAACTCCTACCAATGGTTTCTAAATACCGTTACTATACCCGGAGCGACGAGCTATAGGGTAATGGCCCATTACAACGGCAGCTATACCGTACTTGTAACGGACACCAACGGTTGTCAAAAGCTCACCAATGGCTACAACCTGAATAACCTGGACGTGAATAACGTTATTTCTGCTTCGGAAATAAAAATCTACCCTAACCCTGCTACCTACACCGTGCAGATAGACTACCCGTATTATCTGGATGTAGCAGTATGCAGCATGGAAGGCAAAACAGTAGCTGAATACAAAAACAGCAAGGAAATTGACATTTCGAATCTCGCTTCAGGATTGTACCTGATGGTACTTACAGATGAAAATGGCAATAGGATTAAAGTTGAAAAACTAATAAAACAATAAACTTAATTGCAATAAAATTGCAAAGAGCCATACCGGAAACGGATGGCTCTTTTTATTAAGTCAGCAATATGAACGTAAGCTCAAAATACAACAACTGAAAAATACCTATTTTGAAATACCTATAGGCTGATTAAAATTGCTTTTTTCCGCAATCATGGTTCTCCATGTCGGGGCCATTTCATCGAGCAAAAAATGAGAATCGCTGCCGCCGAAATCATAGAAATGGCTCATGCCACATTCCCGCATCAGGATCTTGGTAATTTCTTTCGCCTTCAGGCTATCGCCTGCAAGTAGCATATCTACTTTCTTCCCGTCAAAAAGAGGTTTAAAAAGCTTGTATTGGCGTTTAAAATTGAACACCTTTACAATATCCCGGGCGCCTGTGATAGCGCTGATAGCCTTTGCCGAATTAAAGTGCTCGTGTTGCTCGGGAACTGAAGTAGCACTAACATTAGGCGTGAGGTCAACTATTACTTTGTTACGAACATCACCAAGCCAGTAGGCAACTTCCCGCACATTTTGTGGTTCGGTTGCAATTATTATAAAATCAGAAAAGCTTGCGGCTTCTTCTATCGTACAACGATAAAGGTTGGGGGTATCATAATTTGAGGCGATTTCGTTTTCAGATGCTCCCGGCCCACCGGCAATGCAAACATTATGGCCCGCAGCCAAAAATGCAAACGTTAATTCCTCGGCCACCTTAGTATTTCCAACTATTGCCACATTCAGCGTCACGTACGATCTGTACACCATCTCAAGAGATTTAAGTAGTAAAGCATATGAAATTGAGAAACCTGCATCCCCGAATACAGCTAACGCTGGTAAAAGGGTATTTTAAGTGTTTTCAAGGCTAAAAAGGAGGAATAATTCTAAGCAAATATCATATGGTTTGGTGGAGAAAACAAAAAATAAATATAAATATTTTTAAGAAAAAATAGTCAATCGACTACACCTTGCAGAAGCTTGCTTTACCG
>CAILMA010000465.1 GCA_903835145.1 uncultured Bacteroidota bacterium | reverse complement strand
GGTGTGCCTGCATTCCGTTTTGCGCGCTGCAAAAAATTTCGCAGTTGAGATCATTGTAGTTGACAACAACTCTTCTGACGACAGTTGCGCCTTTCTAAAGAAAAAGTTTCCATCTGTTATTCTAATTGAGAATAAAGACAATAAAGGATTTTCAAAAGCGAATAATCAAGGAGTAGCAATTGCCAGAGGGGAATACATTCTATTCCTTAACCCCGATACGGTAATGCCTGAGGATTTCTTTCAGAAGACACTACCCTACATGGACGCGCACCCCGAGGCGGGAGCGCTTGGACCACGGTTGATAGACGGGAAAGGACAATTTGCGCCGGACTCTAAAAAGTCGTTTCCTTCTCTTTCGGTAGCTATTTACAAAACACTGGGAATCAACAAATTATTTAGTAAGTCTGCTTACTTTAATAAGTACTATGCTATCCATATTGGTGAGCGGGAAACCGCTGAGGTAGAGGTGCTTTCGGGCTGCTGTATGCTGATGCGTAAGACGGCAATGGATGAAGCAGGCGGGCCGTTTGATGAAGACTACTTCATGTATTGTGAAGATGTGGATTTATCATTTAGAATTAAAAAGGCAGGATATAAGAATATTTATTACCCCGAGGCCGACCTCATACACTACAAGGGTGAGAGTACCCGTAAGATGACATTATCATATGTGCGAATATTTAATGAGGCATTAGTTACTTTCGTGAAGAAGCACTACACTGCTCGAGAAGCGCAAATGTTCGTGCTATTTATTAAGGTAGGTATAGCAGTAAGGGCTGTACTTGGCACAATCAAGCGAGGGCTAAAGGCACTTCATATGCCACTGTTCGATGCACTTATTCTTTTTGTTACACTATTTGGAATAAAGGAGTTTTGGGTCGATCATATCAAGGGAATGATGCCAATACCCATCCAATCGGTTTATGCTACTTTCCCAGTATATATATTCTTGTGGCTTATTTCCCTATATCTCAATAGTGCCTACGATACCCCCTATCGTGGCTTAAAGGTAATGCGGGGTATGTTACTGGGTACTATCGCCATTTTGGCTTATTACGGTCTTTTACCACCTGAGTACAGGTATTCGCGCGCTATCATTATTTTTACCGGCTTTGCAGGCACAGTTGCACTGCTTGGCCTGCACGAAATATTGTATCGTTTGGGTATCCTGAAATTTGTGCCTTACGATAAATTGCCAAAGCGCGCTGTCATTGTTGCTGACGAACCGGCCTACCAGGAAACAGCCGCTATATTACAAAAAGTGCATTATGCGCCGGAGCTTGCCGGCCGCATTAGCCCCGTTGCAAATGACCCGCACGCACTGGCATCATTAGCGGAAATGAAGCAACTTTTGTTTACTACGGGTGTAAACGAAGTCATATTCTGTGCCAACGGGTTGAGCTACCAAGAGATTTTCGCCCAAATGCAGGGCTGTGGTGCAGCCTACGAATATAAAATTCATCTTTCTGGCAGTCATAGTTTTGTAGGTAGTAATTCAAGTTCTACTTCAGGAGACTTGTACACTGTGGACCGTAGCTACAACCTTTCTGAATTTTCCCAGCAGCGAAACAAACGCATTATCGATATTGCTTTTTCTTTTGTTTTGTTGCTTCTGTTTCCTTTTAGTTTTTTCCTCGTTAAACGTCCATCCTTGTATTTCAGTAATTTGCTAAGTGTGCTCGCCGGGAAATATTCATTTATCGGCTATGCTTCAGTGGCCGGAAACAATAAATTACCCGTGATTAGGAAAGGCATTCTTCCTCCATTTAATATATTAACAGGCTATGAGCCGTCTGAGCACGTTAAAATTCAGGTGAATACTGCCTATGCTCAACATTATGCTCCGGTTACTGATGTCACCCTTGTTTTAAAGAATTTCAGGCATCTTGGCCGGGCCGCTTACTAATTTCTTTGGCTGGCTTATGCCATTGTTTGTTATTTTTAATGCCGATTCTATAAATATGATAAAGAAATTCGCCGTATTGCTATTGGTAGGCAGTGCATTCACAGCATGCCAGCCCAAAATCATTCATAACAACGAAGCTGCTAATCCGGGCCCTGCTGCTACAACCAGTAAAGATGTACATACGCAGTGCAATGCGGATAGTATTGGCATGAAGCACCTGGATCTTAATATCAATGTTGATATGGAACACAAGCGCATTTCAGGATGTGCGCTTTGGACCGTCGATAATACCAAAAATAAGCTCAAAGATTTGAAACTGGACACCTACGACCTTACGATAGACAGCGTGGCTGTTGATGGCAAGCAGGTTCATTTCACACTCGATACGCCAGTGGTTCATTTAGGGCGGGCGCTGCATATCCCAGTCTCTAAGGGCAGCAGGCAGGTTATGATTTGCTACAAAACAGGTGAAAGCGCACGTGCGCTACAGTGGCTTGACCCACAACAAACACATGATAAAAAACACCCGTTTCTTTACACTCAATCTGAATCAATTTATGCCCGTTCCTGGATACCGTGCCCTGACGGTCCCGGTATCCGTTTTTCTTATGACGCCCGCGTTACGGTGCCGAAGGAGCTGCTTGCGCTCATGAGTGCAGAAAATCCGCAACAAAAGAACGACAGTGGTATCTATCATTTCAAAATGGAGCTACCAGTTCCGGCCTACCTCATGGCTTTGGCAGTAGGTGATATTTCATTTAAATCTATTGATGAACGCACGGGCGTGTATGCAGAACCTGGAATGCTGGCTAAAGCGCGCTATGAATTTGAGGATGTCGGAAAAATGGTACACACAGCTGAGCAATTGTATGGACCGTATCGGTGGGGCAGGTATGATATGCTCGTGCTGCCACCCGGTTTCCCTATTGGCGGAATGGAAAACCCAAGACTCACTTTCTGTACCCCAACTATCATTGCGGGCGACAGGTCGCTGGTGAGCCTTATAGCCCATGAACTCGCACATAGCTGGAGTGGCAACCTGGTAACAAATGCCACCTGGAACGATTTTTGGCTCAATGAGGGCTTTACCAATTATTTTGAACGTAGGATAATGGAGCAGATGATGGGTAAAAGTTACTCCGACATGCTTTGGGAACTCGGCTATCAGGACTATGTACAGGCTGTAAAAGACTTTGGAGAAAAATCACCGGACACCTGGCTGAAACTAAATCTGGCCGGTCGAGACCCCGATGATGGCCTTACCGACATACCTTACGAAAAGGGCTCACACTTTCTTAAATTAATAGAGTTGAGTGCCGGCCGGGAGAAATTTGACCAGTTCTTGTCCGGTTATTTCAATAGCCATGCATTTTCAACAATTACAACAGAGCAATTTCTAAACTACCTCGATAGCAACCTGATAAAGGGTGATACTGCGCTAAAAAACAAATTGCGGATAAACGAATGGGTGTATGGCCCGGGCATTCCGGCAAATTGCCCTATGGCAGGGCAAGAAAGGTTTGCCAAAGTAGATGAGGAACGCCGTAAATTTCTCGTAGGTACAGCCCCCGGCGAACTGGCAACCAAGGAATGGAGCACCCATGAATGGATGCAATTTTTAAGGAAAATGCCCGATTCGCTTCCACTACCCCAAATGACTGCACTCGATAAAGCTTTTGCCTTTTCAAAAACGGGCAATAGCGAGATAGCCGATTTATGGTACATCCTTTCCTGGAAATCAGGTTATGAGGTCGCCTACCCTGCTATGAACGCATTTTTGAGCTCTGTGGGCAGGCGTAAATTCCTGGAACCAATATACAGCACAATGATGAAGACCGAAAAAGGAAAAATCTATGCCCGTGAGGCCTATTTAAAATACAAAAACAATTATCACCCGCTGGCACAGGAGAGCCTGAACAAAATGATATTCGGGAAATAGAAAGTCAATTGGAAGATGCTATTAAATAGTAAAAGCCTGCAGACACGTTTTTCAACGGTATCTACAGGCTTCTTTGCAACTATTTATTTAGTGGATGTCCAGCTCAGAGTGTTTTGCATGTTGATGCAACAAGTCTTTTGCATTTTTAGTTTCTTCTGCGGTACCGTGGACCACGACAATATATTTACCAGCTTTCATCAGTTCCTGGTATTTCTTGCTCACCTCGTCTTTAAGACCAAGAGTAGCAAGCACTGTGGCAATGCCACCACCTATTATACCAAAATCGAAGCCGGCAAGAGCTCCCACCAATGCGCCCGCACCGTAAAGAACGCCAAGCCCGGGTATAGCAAACATGCCTACTCCGGTGAGTACTCCAAGTGCTGTACCAACCAATACTCCAGTGCCGAGGCCGCCCACCTTTACGTTCGATTGAGGAATCACGTGCAGCGAGTCATCAACCATTTCAGTGCCCGTGAGCCCGAGTATAGACACTTGCTTGATTGGGAATCCATTTTCCTTTAATTTAATCACAGCTTCTATAGCCATATCATGATCTTCGTAAACACCTATTGCAGTATTCATTGTCTTTGGTTTAATATTATATTATTATTAATATTTCATATACAAAACTAATTGCCATCAAAGTTAATTCGCAAACTGATGTGGTTCCTTTGTTTTAGGTCAACAATGACGACAATCATCGGATATGCCTTAGCAAATAATAGCTTAACGAACCCACTCGCAAAAAATGAAATAAAAATCATACCACGGCAGCGGCTACTTTTTATTTAAATATAGTTTGGCATAACGCTGTGCGCTTGTAATTGCTTTTATTATACTTTTGAAGTCTAAAATTCAACGCTCATGCAAGTATGGAAAGAATATCAAGATCAAAATAAAGACCGTTTCCTCGAAGAATTACTTGACCTCCTGCGCATACCTTCTGTAAGTGCAGACAGTAAGTACAAGGGCGATGTAGCCCGTTGTGCCGAAGCCGTGAAAGAACACCTGATGAAGGCTGGTTGCGACAAGGCTGAAGTTTGCCCAACCGCTGGTCACCCAATAGTATATGGTGAAAAAATAGTTGATGCTGCCTTGCCAACCGTGATCGTGTATGGCCACTATGATGTACAGCCTGCTGACCCGTTGAATTTGTGGACCAGCGGTCCGTTTGAGCCAGTTATAAAAGACGGGAAAATATTTGCCCGTGGCGCCTGCGATGACAAAGGACAGATGTTTATGCACATAAAGGCGCTCGAAGTAATGGCAAAAACAAATTCATTACCCTGCAACGTAAAGATCATGATTGAAGGCGAGGAAGAAGTTGGCTCCAGCAACCTTGGCAAATTCCTTGAAGACAACAAACAAAAACTCAAAGCAGATATAGTACTTGTTTCTGATACATCTATGATAAGCATGGAAAGCCCGAGTATAGAAAGTGGCCTCCGTGGACTTGCCTACATGGAAGTTGAGGTTACAGGCCCTAACCGCGACCTGCATAGTGGCGTATATGGTGGTGCTGTTGCTAACCCAATAAACATATTGTGCAAGATGATTGCTTCCATGCACGACGAGAACAATCATATTGCCATCCCTGGTTTTTATGAGAAAGTGCAGGAACTTACAGATGCTGAGCGCAAAGCACTAAACAATGCTCCCTTTGAACTTGATGCATACAAGAAAGAACTGGGTGTAAAAGATGTGTGGGGCGAAAAAGGCTATACCACACTCGAGCGCACCGGCACCCGCCCAACGCTTGATGTAAATGGCATTTGGGGTGGATATACAGGTGAAGGGGCAAAAACAGTTTTGCCTTCCAAAGCCTTTGCTAAAATATCAATGCGTCTGGTTCCTAACCAGGTTTCTGGTGAAATAAGTGATTTGTTTGCAAAACACTTTAATGCAATAGCACCTGACAACGTAACTGTAAAAGTTACAGCCCACCATGGCGGCGAGCCAGTTGTAACCCCGACAAATTCTCACGCTTACAAAGCAGCTGAGAAGGCCATTCAAAAAACATTTGGCAAAGACCCTATCCCTACCCGTGGTGGTGGCAGCATACCTATTATTGCCCTGTTTGAGCGCACACTTGGACTGAAAACCGTATTGCTTGGTTTTGGACTTGACAATGACAATATCCATTCACCTAATGAAAAATACGATGTTTTCAACTACTATAAGGGTATTGAAACCATCCCTTATTTCCACAAATTCTTTGCAGAAAAAGAGTAAAATATTTTAAAAATCTATGCTATATGGGCAG
>CAILMA010000464.1 GCA_903835145.1 uncultured Bacteroidota bacterium | reverse complement strand
TGTCTCAGTGCCCGTGTGGCTGGTCGTGCTCTCACACCAGCTACCCATCGTCGCCTTGGTAGGCCGTTACCCTACCAACTAGCTAATGGGACGCACAGCCATCTCTATCCAATAAATTTTTAATAACCAAAGAGATGCCTCTTAATTATATTATGGGGAGTTAATCCGAATTTCTTCGGGCTATGCCCCAGATAAAGGTAGGTTCTGTACGTGTTCCGCACCCGTTTGCCGGTCGCCACCAGTATTGCTACCGTGCTGCCCCTCGACTTGCATGTGTTAAGCCTGCCGCTAGCGTTCATCCTGAGCCAGGATCAAACTCTCCATTGTAAATGAAGTGTTCGAAACTGACTGATGTTCTCAAAATTTTAATTATTTACCTCTCGGTAATTGACTTCGGAAATCAGACGTTTCAATTTTTAATGTTTTTCGCTTTCTTACCTAATGTAACGAACTTCATCGTTACTTGCTGTTGTTTTCCAATCTTTCAAAGAACATAATCAATTAACCCTTTGGCTAACCAACCTTTTTTGCGATAATCAGAGGCTCGAACCCCGAGGTGGCATCTAACCACTTTATCTGTTAATGTAAAAAAAACTTTTTGTTATTTTATAGTTACCTTTTTTTCTCTTTCGGAGTGCAAAGGTAAGTGTTACTTTTCATTCTGCAAAATTTATTTTTAAAAACCTTTAAAAACTTTATTTTGCTGTTTGTTTAAGAACTACTCCCGTTCGCGTTTTCCGTAAGGGAGTGCAAAGGTAAGTGGTTGATTTCAATTGGCAAAATTTATTTTAAAAATTTCCCAGCTTTTTTTCAACCGCATTATTTAAAGAACTTGTCCCGTTCCGTTTTTCTGTAAGGGAGTGCAAAGATAAGGGAGTTGTTGTACCTGCCAAAACTATTTTTAAAATCGGGTGCTTTTTGTCGCCAAATAATTCGATGAAACACAATACAGTAAAGGCTTTCAGCGATTTCAATTATTTTTTTGCTCTGTGGTTGTTGTAATTTATGCGGTGTTGATATGCCGAAAAATATTGAGGTATTTACACTGAAAACCGGGAAGAAGTACTGTACTGGTGTCTCTGTATTGATGCCATTGTCGGCGTTTACCATCTTGAATGGGCCATTTCCCTCCTTAATTATGGCAGCAGGCCGCGATTAAGTGAAACTGGGGCACGAAAACGACAGTGTTTGCTGGCTGGACGGCTTGTTTTTATGAATTTAATCCATCGATTGGCAGGAAAACAGCTTTGAGTGGACGGTAGCACCGATGAAATGGCCTCATTTTTTTGAGCTACTCTATATATTATAGGAGCGAGACAGGAATTGGAGTGGAAAAAGCTGTAAGTCGTTCGTTTTTATGTGTTGAATATTGTGGACTGCATCGCGTTTCAATTTGAGCGTTCTTTTTCGGCGGTTTAATGGGCCTAAATGGTGTAAAAATGTGCCTCTGTATATATATGGTTTGGTTGTGCCGGTATTCATGACTGCTAAAGGTGTGATTTTGCCTGTATTTTTAGTTCCTGCCGCTGTAACGGACAAATGCTCAATTTCCTCACTTTTTGTCCTTATCTGTTTCACAGCTACATTTGTGTTATGCCCCGTATAAAACAAGTTATCGCCGTATTTCTGTTGGTTTTGAGTTGCAGCCCTGCTTTTGCACGGTATAAACACAAGCATAAGGCCAGTGGGATAGCCAGCTACTATAGTAATAAGTACAACGGAAAGAAGACTGCCACGGGCGAGGTATTCAGCAACCAGGGTTTTACGGCGGCTTCCAATAAGTTCAGGCTGGGGGCATATGTGCGGGTAACCAATAAGAGCAATGGCAGCAAGGTGTATGTAAAAGTTAATGACCGGATGGGGAATGGTAAGCGCCTGATAGACCTTACAGTTGCGGCAACCGAAATACTTGGGTTTAAAAGGGAAGGGACCACGCGGGTGAAGGTGAAGGTAGTGAGTGACCGCAAGGGGAAGCGTGGCATTCGCCGGCAGGGTTAGGTTAAGTCTCGTTCATTATAATGTGGACCGACAATTGCCGAATTGTAAGGAAATGCCTCAAAAAATGTTTACCTCTTAACTGGCGGCAGCCCAATGTAGCAATTTGTTATTTTGTTGGGGGGGGTGATGATTTTTATTTCAAAAGGTCATAAATTTGCTATATGAAAGACAAGCGGTACATATTTGATCTCATTAAGCAGTCGGTTTTGGCAACGGACCCTAATGCTACGGTGATTCTTTATGGGTCTTACGCCCGTGGAGACTACCGCGAAGATTCGGATATTGACTTATTGATTTTATTGGATTCGGAAAGGGATAATTTGAGTTATAACGATAAAACCAAAATATCGCATCCTATTTATGATATAGGCACTGAAACCGATTCTTTTATTAGCCCGAAAATTTATTCCAAATTAGGATGGGCAAAACACCGGGTGACACCCTATTTTGAAAATGTGAATAGAGAAGGGATAATTTTATGATTTCAAACGAGCAAAACAATATTGCTGCCTACAGGTTAAATAAAGCTACAGAAACATTGGCTGAAGCCGAATTTTTGTTTGAGCACAGGTATTGGAATACAACAATAAACAAGTTGTATTATAGTTGCTTTTATGCAG
>CAILMA010000463.1 GCA_903835145.1 uncultured Bacteroidota bacterium | reverse complement strand
ATGTCGCTGGACATCAAATATTGTTACGCGGCTGGGCAGGAGGCAAATACAAACAACTAAATTTATTTTATTATATGTAATTGCTTCATTAAAAACGAGTCGCAATTATTTATTGTAGAATAAATTCCCCAGTTTTCCACATAAATTAAAAATATGCTTGAAACGGGAATTAGCTCGCTACATCTCTTATGAATTTTTTCCTTTCTCATTTTTAATTTTACAATCCTTTTATCATTGTTTAACTATACTTTATAAATACTTTAAACAATTATTTGAGTAATTCCATCCCTCATCCCCTTAATTTTGCAATACAGCATAAAAACGGACTGATAATTGTCAGTAATGAGTCTATGAAAAAGTGTTACCTGCTGTGAGTTCAAAATCAGTTTAACAATAAATTCAAAAATACAGTATGAGAAAAGCAGATATTGTAAGCACTATTGCCGAAAAAACAGGTATTCCAAAAGTTGATATTCTCGTTTCTCTTGAAACATTTTTCAAAGAGGTAAAAGAATCATTGACTGAAGGTGAACCCGTATTTGTAAGAGGTTTCGGCAGTTTTATTTTAAAGAAACGCGCTGCAAAAATTGGCAGAAATATAAAGAAGAATGTTGCGGTAGAAATACCAGAACATTTTATACCTGCCTTTAAACCGGCGAAAGAATTTATGCATGCTGTGAAAGATTCAAAACATGAATTGAAAGAGCATGATGAAAAAGACCTTGTAGAATCAATTTAATGCATAACAGGTGTAATTGCTACCTTTGCGAAAAACAACTATTCATTGAAGGCTGCACATTACATTACCATTGCATCGGCTATTACATTAACTGCACTTTTATACCGGGGTGCTAACACAATTCCTCCTGCCAAGAAACAAGGTCCGGAACAAAGACCTGCAGCTGGCGGAATGCCCCAGGGCCCTAACACCATGAAGGCCGCCTCTTTTGACTCTTTATTAGCCGCATCAAAAATGTTGCTCCCGAAAACAGCAGCAGATTCGGTAAAGACCATCGAAAATGAATTAACAGCCACTCGTGATTCTTCGCGTATGGCTGTTGTTTTTTTAAGGCTATCCGGTGTCTGGAACCGCGCCAAGTTTCCTGTTGTTGCAAATTATTTTAATAGCAAAGCAGCAAAGTTGGAGAATTCAGGAAAGAACCTTACCTTTGCAGGCCAAATATTTTTGCAACTGATGGAGGAGGAAAATTCCCCTTCCGTTCAGATTTGGGAAGCACAACAGGCAGTAAGTTGCCTGGAGCAATCTTTAAAGGTTGATTCAACCAATGAAGACACAAAACTCGGCCTCGCTACCGCCTATATAGAAGGTACGGGAGAGCCAATGAGGGGTGTAATGTTGCTCAGAAGTATTACAAACGAAAAGCCCAATGATATCCCGGCTAATATGCTTTTAGGTAGAATGTCATTGCAATCGGGCCAGAATGATAAAGCTGTCAAACGTTTCGAAACTGTCCTCAGTCAGGAACCTAAAAATACAGAAGCTATGTTCTTTCTCGCCCGGGCCTATGAAGGGTTAGGCAACAAAAAGAAAGCTATTGAATTGCTGGAACAATGCAAAAAGCTGGTAGACAAACCAGAATTCAGCAAAGAAATAGACCAACATTTAAGTACATTAAAGTAACATATAAATTATTAACACATGCCTTGCGGTAAAAAAAGAAAAAGACATAAGATAGCTACGCACAAACGTAAAAAGCGCTTAAGAAAAAACCGTCATAAGAAGAAATAAGAGGGTAAATCACATTCAAATCATCCCTCCTAACGCTTTAAATAACATTCATACACCGTCGCCGCATGTATCATGCTTTCAGGGTGTATGAATGTGTTTATTTCAGGAATACAAAGGCTGTACATTTTTGCTATGGTCAAATTAAAACGTTTTTATTAAAATCTGTATAAGTAATTGATTGCCCTCCCGGGCTGCACCGCTGCAAATCAATTTATATTTTTTGATGTTGACTTTTGACCTTTGGCTTTACACTGTTCACCTTTGTAGCTATACCCTTTTTTAATGGGGTTACCTCCGGCGAAGCAGGGGTATGATTTGGCTTAAAGACGGCAGAATGAACAAAGAACTTATTATTAATGCATCAGGTGAAGGTGTAGAAATTGCACTTTTAGAAGACAAAAAACTCGTCGAACTTCACTACGAACGATTGCAGGACCAATTTGCTGTAGGAGATTTATACCTCGGCAGGGTCAAAAAGTTAATGCCCGGTCTTAATGCAGTGTTTGTTGATGTGGGCTACGAAAAAGACGCCTTCCTCCACTATACTGATTTAAGTCCTTATCTGCGCTCCCTGGTAAAATTCACTAAACAATCAGTTGACGGTAATACCGCCTGGGGTGAGGCATTCACCAGTTTCAAAAATGAAGCTGAAATCCTCAAAAACGGCAAAATAACAGAAGTATTTACCGGAAAACCTGAAATATTAGTACAAATCCTAAAAGAACCTATTTCAAGCAAGGGCCCGCGCCTGAGCTGCGAAATATCGCTCCCCGGCCGGTTTGTAGTTGTTACTCCCTTTAACGACGTAGTCGCCATCTCCCGGAAAATACACTCGGCTGATGAGCGCAAACGCCTGCAACGCATTGTGGAAAGCATAAAACCGAAAAACTTCGGGGTTATAGTGCGCACAGCAGCAGAAGGAAAAAACACTGCCGAACTCCACGCCGACATACTGGAACTGGAACAAATGTGGAAACTCATTCAGCGTAACCTGAAGGGCGCAAAAGCCCCGCAGATGATACTGAATGAACAGGATAAAACAACTTCTATACTGCGCGACCTTCTGAGTGTTAACTTTCAGAAGGTGGTGGTGAACGATAAGAAGATAATGGCCGAAACAAAGGAATACGTTTCCCGCATTTCGCCTGATCAGCAGGATATTGTAACCTTCCACAGTGCTACCCAACCTATTTTTGATACCTATGGTGTTACAAAACAGGTAAAAGCGGCATTTGGCAAAACAGTGAATCTATCCAGCGGGTCTTACCTTATTATAGAACATACCGAGGCCCTGCACGTAATAGATGTAAACAGTGGCACCCGCCACGCCGAAGCCGGACAAGAACAGAATGCACTTGCGACCAACCTGGAAGCAGCTGCTGAAATCGTAAGGCAAATAAGGCTCCGCGATCTTGGTGGCATTATCATTGTCGATTTTATCGACATGAAATTGCCCGACCATAAGAAGCAATTATTTGATGCCATGGAAGAATTCATGGTGAACGACAGGGCAAGACATACAGTACTCCCGCTTACAAAGTTCGGACTTATGCAGATAACAAGGCAAAGGCTGAGGCCAGAGTTGAATATCTCTACAGCCGAGCTCTGCCCTACCTGCAAGGGAACAGGGAAAATAGGACCATCTATCTTGCTGGCCGATGATATAGAAAAAGACTTTAAATACCTTAT
>CAILMA010000462.1 GCA_903835145.1 uncultured Bacteroidota bacterium | reverse complement strand
CTCTTGCGCATGTCCGTAATAGGACGATATAGCCAGTAACGGCAATTATGGGATAACTGCAACATCGTATTGCTGATTTTTTACCAGCAATATTATCTATACTAAGGGCTGTTTGCAAGACGTGGTTGCCCGGAGGCTTACTCATTATTTGTAAGGATAAAACGGATGCAATTGTTGAAATAACGCTCCCAAAAGACAACAAACAAATTTTTGCATCTCAGTATAAATTATACCTACCAACAAAGGCTGAGTTAAGAAAGGTGATAAGCAGCAAATGACCTATACGAGAGCATTGAAATCTAAATATCAGGGGTTAACGCCGCTGGTAATTTCTTTAAGTTTTCTGCGGGCGGTTTGTACAAATGTGCTACCGGGGAAGTCGATGATAAGTTGCTCGTAATATTTTTTAGCCTCATCATTTTTATTGAGTTTGTCGTGATAGATTTCTGCAGTCATAAACAGGGCATCATCACCAAGTACATCCTGTCCGTATTTTTGAACAATTTCGTGCAGGAAGCCCAGTGCTTTCTCATAGTTATGATGTTTGAGGGCTATTTTGGCGTGCTCCATAATAATATCGTCATTGAGCGGATGCTTGGGGAATGCTTTAGCAATACTGTCCAGTAGCACCTCCGCAACAGAGTCCTTGTTTTGAGATAGTAGCAGCCCTGCATAGGCAAATCTTGTAAGTGGATAGTAATTGCTGTCTTCTACATTCTCAGTTATCTGCACACTTAAGTAAAGTGCGTCATTGGCTATGAGTTCTGTTGTTGATGCTTTGAGTACGCCCAGCAGATGTTGCGCGTATTCGAAATCGCCCCGGTAATAGGCCAGTGTGGCATTGCGGAACCGGGCATTTTCTCCCAATACGTCTTGTTTGAATTCTTTATCCACCTGGCTGTAAATGAGTGAAGCGTCCCATATTTTACCTTTGAGCAGATAGTAGTCGCCCAGTTGCAGTTTCATCGCACCAGATTGCTCTTTACGGGTATCAGGCGATTTAATTGCAGTTTTAAGTATCTCAATACCAAGATCCACACTATCGGCATACTGAGCAGCAAGTGTTGCATAATCTGCAGCTACGGGCTGTGCATAGTAATGCGGAAACTCAGTAAATAAGGCCCTGAATTGCTTCATAAGGTCTGAAATTTCTTCGGGCTTCAATATGGCCTGATTTTTTAACTGAGCGAATCGGGTGTTTGTTTTTTCGCTCTTGGCTATCGTATACAGTGGCAGCGTAGGGCCCTTGGCTATCACATCGTCGTAGGCTTTGTAGGCCGCATCGTATTGGTGTGCAGTAGCAGCACTTCGGGCAAAATTCATGAGCCTGCTTCCGGTTTCTTTGTTGCGCTCGTCAATAGCTTCCATCTGCATTAATGCGCCGTCCCAGTCATTTTTTTGTGTGTATATCCAAGTGAGCAGGTCGGCATAAAAATCGTTAGATGGCTGCTCAATAATACGTTTCATTAATTCTTTTTGCCCCTGTTGCAACTTCTTGGGGTCATCGCCCATCCATTGCAGGAAAAGCGCCTTAAGGTTATCGGCAGGCAGGTAGGGTCGGGAGTTATTTGCAAGCGCTACATCCATAGCTTTATCCAGCTGGCCGGTGCGCGCATAAAGATTAGAAAGCTGCAGGCAGTAGAGGCCATTGTTACCCAGCAAGGCCGTAGCTTTTTCAAGCGCATGTATGGCATGGTCATATTCCTGAGCGTCAGTAAATGCCTTTGTTATCCGCTGGGTGAGCAGGTCGTCGCCGCTTATTTTATTCAGCACAAGGTCAAATTGTTCCGTCGCTTTTGCATCCTTGCCTTCAATCTTATATATCCTGCCCAGGTCTATTTCAGGTAAGATGGCTTGTCCGGGATTTTTTACCCGTGCTTCAACCAGTTTTTCAGCCTCTTTGAACTTCTTGGCTATGATGAGTGTGTTCAGGTATTCGACGTATAATTCTTCCGGATTTTTACTATACAGGTCCTGATAGATAGCTATTGCGCTATCGTATTTTTTTTCTGCGGCATAGTGCTGTGCTTCGGCAAGTGGTGTCATTGCCGTTTCCATCTCTATTTGCGTTGATACCTGTGCTGTTGCATTGCTTACGGCAAGGCAACAACAAAAGATAGGGAATAGCACGCTGAACAGCCTGGTTAATTTCATAAGCCTGATTACTCAATATTAATTACTCAAATGTAAGCCTATTTTCCATTTGTGGTTCTTATCAAAAACATAATTATTGTTGGTGCTGTGCTATTAGAGCTCAATTCACAAGCCAAA
Source organism: uncultured Bacteroidota bacterium (assembly GCA_903835145.1). Lineage (GTDB taxonomy): Bacteria > Bacteroidota > Bacteroidia > Chitinophagales > Chitinophagaceae > Flavipsychrobacter. The sequence goes on along the minus strand of CAILMA010000462.1, from coordinate 2,704 downwards.
AATTTAAAGGCAACCTTCCATTTCAGAAGATTGCCTTTAGTCTATTGAAACACTTCGGTTTGATTAGTTTCTCAATGGTTTGCCGCTGGTTAATATGCTTTGCAGTCGTTCAAGTGTTTTCTTCTCTCCGCAAAGGCTCAGGAATGCCTCTCTTTCAAGATCCAGCAGGTATTGTTCGCTTACAAGGGTTGGTTGAGAAAGGTCGCCGCCACACATTACATACCCCAGTTTTTCTGCAATCAGTTTGTCGTGGTCGCTTATGTAGTTGCCCCTGCTCATGCCGTGAAGGCCGGAGAGCAAGCCCCCAAGGCCCCCACGGCCCTGTACTTTAATGTCGTTGCGCGGAGCAGGTTGGGTATAGCCCGCTTCCCACATCATCAATGCCTTTCTTTTAGCATCTGCAATGCGACGGTCAGGATTAACCGAGATGCGGTCAAACCCTGGGCGGAGGATGAAGTTATCAAATGCCTCGTGTGCCGACGTTGATACCTTGGCAGTTCCCACATTTATGAATAATTGTTGCAGGTAGTTTGTTTCTATGTCTTCTTTTATGTTGCGGTCGCTGGCTCTCAGTGCCATTTCCTTAGTACCGCCGCCGCCGGGTATAAGCCCTACACCAACCTCCACAAGGCCAATGTAACTCTCTGCCGCTGCTACCACTGCATCGGCATGCAGGCACATCTCGCAGCCGCCGCCAAGGGTAAGGCCATGTGGTGCTACTATTACCGGTATGCTGCTGTAGCGCATGCGCATAGTGGCACCCTGAAAGGCCCGTATAGCCATATCAAGTTCATCATACTCCTGCTCTGCAGCAAACATGAAGATAAGACCTACGTTAGCACCAGCACTAAAGTTGGCACCGCCGTTGGCTATTACAAGCCCCTTATACCGGTCTTCAGCTAAAGAAATACTCTTCTGCACTGCCTCCAGTACCTCGCCGCCTATGCTGTTCATCTTCGTATTCCAGCGCAGCGCCACTACGTCATCGCCAATGTCGTATAGTTTGCACGCGCTGTTTTTCCAAACAACTTTCTCGTCTAAATGCTCCAGTAAGATAAAGGAACCCATACCCGGAATAGGTTGGTAGCTCTGTGTTTTTATATCGTAAAACTTACGTTGTCCTTTCTCTGTTTTATAGAAGGTAGTGCATCCGTTGCTGAGCATTGTTGCTACCCACGGCGCAACGTTGTAACCTGCTGCAGTAAGGGTATCCAGCGTTTTTTGCACGCCCAGTGCATCCCAACTTTCAAAAGCGCCTATCTCCCAGCCAAAGCCCGCTTTCAGTGCATCGTCTATTTTATAAAGCTCGTCTGATATTTCAGGCAGGCGATGAGAAATGTAGGTGAACAGCAGGTGATGGAAAAGCCTATAGAAGTCACCCGCTTTGTCCTTGCCCGCATATAGTACTTTCAATCGCTGTGGGAGATCATCAATTGGTTTTGCAGCTTCAACGGTCGCGAATTTTGGCTTCTGTTTAGGGCCATATTCCATCGTTTCCAGGTTAAGGGTAAGTATATCTTTTTTCCCTTTTTCCTTTTTGTAAAAACCCTGTCCTGTTTTGTCGCCAAACCATTTATTCTCCACCATTTTGTCAAGAAACGGCGGCATTTTAAAGATGTCTTTGGCCTCATCATCAGGCGCATTTATAGGTAATGCCTTAGCTACATGCACAAGGGTATCAAGCCCAACAACATCGCCTGTGCGGAAGGTGGCGGACTTTGGTCTGCCCAATATGGGGCCGGTAAGCGCATCTACTTCATCAACATTAAGGCCTGTTTCAGCCATTGCTTTGAACACAGCCATGAAGCCAAATACACCAACTCTGTTGGCAATAAATGCGGGGGTATCCTTACAAAGCACGGTAGTCTTACCGAGGAAGCGGTCGCCGTAGTCCATAAGGAAACTAATTACCTCTGGCTTTGTAGCCGGGCAGGGGATAATTTCCAGCAAGCGCAGGTACCGCGGTGGGTTAAAGAAGTGGCTACCGCAGAAATGCTGCTGGAAGTCCTCGCTCCGTCCTTCACTCATCAAGTGTATTGGAATACCAGATGTGTTAGTGGTAATCAAAGTGCCAGGTTTGCGGAACTTTTCAACCTGTTCAAATATCTTCTGTTTTATATCGAGCCGCTCTACAACAACTTCTATTATCCAGTCACATTCAGCAATATTTTTCAGGTCGTCTTCTATGTTTCCGGTCTTAATTTTATCGGCAACATTTTTAGTGTAAACAGCTGAGGGTTTCCCTTTCAGGGTAGCAGCAAGTGCATCATTTACTATGCGGTTACGCACTGCTTTATGTTGCAAAGTGAGTCCCTTGGCTTCTTCTGCTGGAGTTAGTGCCGGTGGTACAATATCAAGCAACAACACCTGCACCCCTATACCTGCAAAATGACAGGCTATGCGGGAGCCCATTACTCCGCTACCTAAAACTGCTACCTTTCTGATATTCCTATTCATGGAAATGAAATTTGAAACTGTAAATTATTGAAAAATCCATTAATCGGACTTATTTATAGCAGATATAACTTTTTAATGGTTGTTTTTGGTTGGTAAAATTTGTTTTCGGCTATTACTACATCTTCGCTTATCCCAGGAAAGTCTTTGGCAATGATCGAAACAGAATTAATTTGCCGGTTTACATCCGTTATACCATAACCATGTGAATAGTTTTACTTTTGCAATTCATGATACTTATTGACGCATT
>CAILMA010000461.1 GCA_903835145.1 uncultured Bacteroidota bacterium | reverse complement strand
GAGCAGGATAATTCCGAACAGGAAGCGATTCCAATCTAATTTGGTGATACCCGCGGCGGTGATGGAAAAGCCAAATTTAAAGTAACGGAACCAGGTGTTTATCCAGCGGGCACGTTGTTTTACCAGCTGATCTGATGCTGATGTTTTCTCGTCATATACAATTGCTTTTCCGGTAAAGGCAATCCGGTAGCCCCTGCTAACGATTTCTTTCTGAAGTACTTTATCAAAACCAGCACCGTTTACATCGAGTTTTTCAAGGCAATCTTTATAGAGTGCGGTGGTAAATGCCATACCCGAGCCGGCGAGAGTAGCTGATGAGCCCAGGGTAAAAAGGGCTTCACCATCGTAGAAATGATAGTACATATCCCGCGCCGCATCCAAACATGCATACATGGTATCGAGGTTTTTGGCGCTGCGGAGGCCTTGAACGGCTATGTAGCCGGCATCAAAACACTTGTTTAGCTCGGTGAGGTAGGAGGCCTCCACAAGGTTATCACTATCTATTATGGTGAGTCGCTCATGGTTTCTGTGGAAGCGGTTTATGGCATAAAAATGCGAGCGGGTATTGCCACCAAGTGTTTCTTCCGGGCGCAGAATGATAATGCGTTCGTCGTCAAATTTCAGGCCGGATATATCACATTTATCAGCAACTATATATACAAGGTAGTTGCTGTAGTTCATTTTCAATATGGAGTTTACAACAGCTGGTAGCGAATAGGTTTGTTCGTAAGCCGTAACTATTATGCCATAATCGGATTCCGGGGCACCAGCTGGCAGGGCAGGGAACACCGGCTTTTTCTTTATGCTATATAGTAGAAACAGCACAAGTGGTAGCACGAGATTGTAGCCAATTAACACCTGAAAGGCAATCCATATGTAGTAAAGAATGGTATGGTACATGACTACCGGTTGTTTTTGCGGAAAAATCTCTTGTTGTTTCTTGTGCCCCCAAATTCGTTGGTCGATTTGTTGAGCACCCAGCCAAGGAATTTTTGATTGAGTGATTTTAGATAGGCGATAAACAATTTTTCTTCGGGAGTGATGGTTTTATTGGCTTCAAAAACTGAAATAACCTTATCTGCGACGCTTATCCATTCTTTTGACTGGTTAAGTGTGTTGAGCGACGATGATTCCACGATTATGACGTCAAAAATTTCCTTTATTTCTTCCAGTTTTTGCTTCACTGACTCTTCAGTGCTTATTTCAAAGAGCGAAATATCCATGCCCCTGTTACCCAGAATCGTTACATCATTGCTGTAGCCCGGTCTTGGCACGTAGGCGCGGTTATTGAAAACGTCTTCGATGTAGGATGCTGGTTTTGCAAGTTGGGTTATAGCTGAGTCATTAAAATTGCCGTCAATCAGCAAAACTTTTTTGTTCACCATTATATAGGCACTGGCGAGGCTCATAGCCAGGAAAGTCTTCCCTTCGAGGCTATTGAGGCTCGTTACGACAAGCAGTTTCGCGCCTGCCATCTCTTGTTCTATTTCAAAACGGACAGAGCGGAGTTGATTTTTAAATTCCTTTGTGCGAGGATCGAGATTGCCGAGTTCCCACAATTGATTGAGCGAAAGTAACGGTGCATCATTAATGATTGGCAGGAAGCCAAGAACCGGGATATTTGTTTTGTTTGCCAGTTCTTCAGCAATCTGGATGGAGTTATCGAGGTAGAAAAGGATGAATAATACGAGTAGGCATAGAACGAAACTACCCACACCGCTCACAGCTACCAGCAACATTTTTTTTGATGGCTGTGGCGAACCCGGCATAGCCATTTCAATCTGCTTAATTTGGCCCGACGAGCTGTAGGCCATATTTGTCTGATTGAATTTTTTCAGTATTTCGAGGTATTCCTGGCTTGCAACGTTTATGTTGCCTTCGTAGGCTTGTATTTTAGCCTCATTGGGTACCAGACTATCGAACCTTATATTGAGTTTTCTGAGTTCATCTTTAAGCGATTTAATACTCCCCTTGGCGAGGTCAAGGTTAACCTCAAGGTTAAGCTTTTGAGCTATGAGGTTGTCTTTTGCGGTAAGCGGGTTAGTGGCACTCCTGTCAGTTGTAAGGTGCAGCTGATTGTCGAGGGTATTCTTAAGCGAGTCAATTTTTGCCTGGTATTTTTCAGGGTTATTGCCCTTGCTCGCTTCGTCCTGCAACTGGTACATTTGTTGCTTGGTCTGGAGTATTTCTTTGTTTAGCAGGGCCAGTTTTTTATCTACGTAGGGTTTATCGTTGTTGTCAAACTTCTGATTTATGTTTTTGAGTGCTTCTTCGTTTGCTTCAATTTCTTTTTGAACAAGCTCTATACGGGTCTCAAAATCAGCCATTTGTGAATAGAGGCTCTTAGCCTGCTCATTAAGGTTAAGGACATGGTGATCAATCTTAAAGTTCCGCAGCGCAATCATGCTGTTGTTCAGCGAGTCTTTCTTTTGCGCAAGGAGCGGCTCCAGATAATTGATTGCTTTTAACTCATTGTCGCGGGTGAGCGAATAGTAGTATTTAATGAACTCATCGCAAAGAGTATTTACGACATAAGCGGAGAGGGTAGAGGAGTCCGATTCGAATTCTACCGTGATGAAATCGGTGTTCTCTATGCGGTATATTTTTATTTTTTTAGAAATTCCTTCGTATCCGTAGCCCATTGAGTTGATCACTTCATCGAGCCCCTTCTGGTCATTGTCCCACAACGATAGTGCCTCCCGGTCGTTGTAATGATTTATATACACTTCAACGGCATGTTTTTTTGCATTCTCGTTAAGCTGGTTTACAAGTTTGCTGGGTTTTTTATACGGTTTATCGGAGGTTAAATCATGCACAATGAGTTTGTAAGATACCTGATCGAATACCTTTTTCATCTGCATCATTTGTATCACGTTGCTGAATTGCTGACTTATTTTGGTGTCCTGCAACATGTTCTTATCGAGGGTCAGTGGTTGGGACCCGTCAACGATACCCGCTG
>CAILMA010000460.1 GCA_903835145.1 uncultured Bacteroidota bacterium | reverse complement strand
CGAAAACCACCTTAAAGAATATGGATACAATTCATGAGGATAGGGTAAAGATTCAACCTTTAAATGCGGCATGGTACGGAGGCAAGGTAGCGAGCGTTGACCTATTGCGGCTTGACCTGCTGCATCCGGTAATATCCGGCAATAAATGGTACAAGCTTAAACTCAATATTTTATACGCACAGGAGCATGGTTTCGATACGATCCTGACCTTTGGAGGCGGCTTTTCCAATCATCTGGTGGCAACGTCCTATGCAGCGAAAATGGCAGGGCTGAAATCCATAGGTATAGTTAGGGGCCAGTATGATACGCTTACTCCAACCTTGGCTGACTGCCACGAAAACGGCATGGAACTCCAATTTGTAACCAAGCAAGACTACGACCGCCAGGGTGAGCCAGAATGGGAAAAGCTGCTCGCCCGCGAATTTGACCATACACTCATTATACCAGAGGGGGGAGACAATGAATGGGGCAGAAAGGGTGCTGCCCTTATATGCCGTTATATTAACCAGACGTACACTCATATTGCTGTTTCTGTTGGCAGCGGCACAACATTAACGGGCGTGAGAAGAAAGGCGTTTCCAGAGCAAACTGTGCTCGGCTTTGCACCAATGAAGGGTGGTGCTTACCTTAAAAAGCACATTAGCAAACACTTGAATGCAAGAGCAAATGTCAATTGGGACCTGTTTGATACCTGGCATTTCGGAGGTTTCGCTAAATGGAACGCTGAGTTGTTAGGGTTTATGAATGATTTTTATGCCGCTAATCGAATTCCATTGGACGTCGTTTACACCGGAAAAATGATGTACGGAATACGGGCAATGATAGATGACGGTTATTTTAAAGACAACGATAAAATTCTTTGTATTCATACCGGCGGTCTGCAAGGCAACGTGATGGTGAAGGAGCTTTTAGATTGGAAAGAGTAAGTTTCTTGCTTTCAAAATAATTTTGATAGAAATTCGGACTGCGGAGGAGTGAAAACCTTGTAATTCAGCATTAGCGGTACTTATTGGGCTTTTTTTGTTGTGAGTAATCTGTTGATAACCATTTTGGAAATACATTTTTCCGTATTTACTTTTTGATTTTTGACTTTCGCCCCTTACCTTTGCACAAAATTTCACAAAGCTCACTTTTTTTTATACAAAATTCTATGCCAAACGTTGGTAAAATCAAGCAAATAATAGGTCCGGTTGTGGACGTATATTTCGGTGGTAACAGCAAATTACCAGAGATTTTTAACGCACTTGAACTTACCCGTGAAAACGGTGACAAACTCGTGCTGGTAGTTCAGCAACACCTCGGTGAAGACAGCGTGCGCGCTGTGGCCATGGATGGAACTGAAGGTCTGGTGCGTGGCACCGAAGTAAGAGACACAGGTAAAGCCATTGCGATGCCAATAGGCGAGCAGATAAATGGTCGTTTGTTTAATGTAACAGGTGATGCCATCGATGGTTTGCCTGCTCCTGATAAGACAAATGGTCGTCCTATTCACGCAAAGCCACCAAAATTTGAAAACCTTTCAACATCTTCTGAAATCCTTTATACAGGTATCAAAGTAATTGACTTGATTGAGCCATACGCAAAGGGTGGTAAAATTGGTCTTTTCGGTGGTGCTGGTGTGGGTAAAACAGTATTGATTCAGGAGTTGATCAATAACATTGCAAAGGCTTATGCAGGTCTTTCGGTATTTGCCGGAGTGGGAGAGCGTACCCGTGAAGGTAATGACCTGATGCGTGAAATGATTGAGGCCGGCATCGTGAAATACGGCAGCAAATTCATGCACAGCATGGAAGAAGGCGGATGGGACCTCAGCACAGTAAACCTTGAAGAATTAAAAGATAGTAAAGCAACATTCGTATTCGGACAGATGAACGAACCACCCGGAGCTCGTGCTCGTGTGGCCCTTTCAGGTCTTACTATCGCAGAATATTTCCGCGATGGAGATGGGACCGGCAAAGGAAAAGACATCCTTTTCTTCGTTGATAACATCTTCCGTTTCACTCAGGCAGGTTCTGAGGTATCGGCTCTTTTAGGTCGTATGCCATCAGCGGTGGGTTATCAGCCTACACTTGCTACGGAAATGGGTCTGATGCAAGAGCGTATCACTTCTACCAAGAATGGTTCTATCACATCGGTTCAGGCGGTATATGTACCAGCGGATGACCTTACGGATCCGGCACCTGCTACTACGTTTGCCCACCTTGATGCGACAACCGTACTTGACCGTAAAATTGCGGATCTTGGTATCTATCCTGCGGTTAACCCACTTGAGTCTACATCTCGTATCCTTACACCTATTATTGTTGGTGATCTTCACTATAACACTGCTAACCGTGTTAAACTGATATTACAGCGCTATAAAGAACTTCAGGACATCATCGCAATCCTTGGTATGGATGAGTTGAGTGAAGAAGATAAAATGACTGTTGCCCGTGCCCGTAAAGTACAGCGTTTCTTATCGCAGCCTTTCCACGTGGCTGAGGCATTTACCGGTCTTAAAGGTGTGTTGGTACCAATTGAAGAAACAATTCGTGGTTTCAATATGATTATGGATGGTGAAGTTGATGACTATCCTGAAGCAGCCTTCAACCTTGTAGGTAGCATTGATGATGCTATGGAGAAAGGTAAGAAACTGATGCAGCAGGCTAAAAACTAATTTTTCATATTCGTAGGGATGTAATAAAGGGCAGTAGTTGAAAATTTGAGGTGCACTTTTTAGCAATCACTTTTTAGGAAATTGCTTTTGACAATATACTTTCGACTTTATACAAATAAAACATGCAATTAGAGATATTGACACCTGAGCACAGAGTATATAGCGGTAATGTTTATGGTATTCAGTTGCCAGGCATTAATGGATCTTTTGAAGTGTTGGAAAACCACGCTTCAATGATTTCAGCTCTTGGTAAGGGGAAAATGAAAATTCTGGTAGATAAACACAATACTGAGATATATGATATTTCTGCTGGTTTCGTGGAAATATTGAACAATAAGACCAGTGTTCTTATTGAGGATGCTACGGCAATTTCTTAAAGTGTACAAAAATACTAACAAAAAAATCCCGGTTTTGCCGGGATTTTTTTATGTGCTTTGTTGATGTACCCACAAAAAAAGTGGCTTGCGATTTGCAAGCCACTTTTTCATTATAACTATATATTATATCATTTTGAAGCTTTCAATAAATTTCGTTGTGAAATTTCCTTTCCTGAAGTCCTCATTTCTCATGAGCTGCAGGTGGAACGGTATAGTTGTTTTTATCCCCTCTATCACGTATTCGCTCAGCGCACGCTCCATGGTGTCTATTGCTTCTTCCCTTGTTTGGGCTACTGCAATCACCTTTGCTATCATGGAATCGTAATACGGAGGAATAGTATAGCCGGCATAAATGTGAGAGTCAACACGAACGCCGTGGCCACCCGGGGTATGCAGGATGGTTATTTTACCCGGGCAAGGGCGGAAATCGTTGTATGGGTCTTCAGCATTAATTCGGCACTCAATAGCATGTATTTTGGGTTCGTAGTTGCGGCCACTGATAGGCACACCCGCTGCAATCTTAATTTGTTCCTTTATCAGGTCATAGCTGATAACTTCTTCTGTCACGCCATGTTCTACCTGAATACGGGTATTCATTTCCATGAAGTAGAAATTGCGATGCTTGTCAACCAGGAACTCAATGGTACCTACGCTTTCATAGTTGATAGCGGCGGCAGCCTT
>CAILMA010000459.1 GCA_903835145.1 uncultured Bacteroidota bacterium | reverse complement strand
CGATCTTTTGGTTGATTTTCAATCGTTAAGGAATAAAAAAATTGCACAGAAGCGCAAAGGCGCTTCTGTGCAAAATAGATAGTGGGTTTGTTTTAGCTGCCGGCTTTGGGCTCTAATCTTCCCGGCTACCATCGTCGGCCATCCTTACCATCTTGGGCGTAAAAGGTAGACGGGCACAAGCTTCAATTCCACGCCCTGAACTTCTGACCAATATCATTTTTTTAACTGTCGGTAGTCATAATAGCATTATAGCATGTTGAATACGTTTGCAGTTGAAAAAATTAATTCATGCCTATATATCACAGTTTAGGAATTGTTCCTGATAAACGTCACATTGTCAGCCGCCAGCCGGACGGCAAATTATACCAGGAAGAATTAGTGGGCACACAGGGGTTCGCAGGTCTTTCTTCTCTGGTTTATCACTTGTATCCACCTACGTGCGTAAAGCAGAAAGGGGAGCCATATTCAGTGCAACCTAAGATTGCAATAGACAATGGACTTAATGCCATGAGTTTTAACGGATTTGAAATAAAGCCTGTAGAAGACTACCTGGAAAGCCGTAAGACACTTTTTGTGAATGGCGCAATGCACATTGGCCTCGCAGCCCCCATGAAGTCAACTCCCTATTTTTATAAAAATGCTGACGCTGATGAAATGCTTTTTGTGCATAAAGGCAGCGGCACACTCGTTACCATGTATGGCACACTTACCTTTAAATATGGCGACTACATTGTAATACCACGTGGCACTGTTTACCAAATAAACTTTGACACCCCCGATAACAAATTGCTTTATATTGAGTCATTCGATCCTATTTTCACACCCCGCCGCTACCGCAATGACTTTGGGCAATTGCTGGAGCATTCCCCTTTTTGCGAGCGCGATATAAAACGCCCGTCGAACCTGCAAACCTTCGATGAAAAAGGAGCATTCAATATCTTCATTAAGAAGAAAGGAATGATGTTTCCTTACCAATATGTGAATCACCCCTTCGATGTTGCTGGCTGGGATGGCTACCACTATCCTTATACGTTCTCCATCTTCAACTTTGAGCCTATAACCGGTCGCATACACATGCCGCCACCAATACACCAGACATTTGAGAGCAAGAATTTCGTAGTGTGCTCGTTCGTACCAAGGCTTTATGACTATCACCCGCTGGCTATACCAGCTCCGTACCACCACAGTAACATAGATAGCGATGAGTTGTTGTACTACGTTGATGGCGACTTCATGAGCCGCAACAACATCAAGGCTGGTCAAATTACATTGCATCCCGGTGGCATACCACACGGACCTCACCCCGGCGCCATAGAGCGCAGCATTGGCCAGAAAGAGACAAAGGAACTGGCGGTGATGATAGATCCCTTTAACCCCGTTATGATCACCGAAGAAGCTATGAAAATAGAGGTGGACGGCTATTACAAATCATGGCTCACTGAGTAGTAAGGAAAAGGTATACCCACCGAAGCGCATTAGTGCACAAAATAAAACAAGCAAAAATCAATTGTATGGAAACTCCAAATCTGAAAAGTGTAACAAACTACAATTACGGTAGAGAAAAGATCTTTGATAAAGCTCAGGACTTTTTACCGATAAACGGCACTGACTATGTAGAGCTCTATGTAGGCAATGCAAAACAAGCTGCACATTATTACAAAACTGCGTTTGGCTTTCAGTCACTTGCATATGCGGGCCTTGAAACCGGCGTAAAAGACCATGTATCCTATGTTTTGGTGCAGGATAAAATAAGGCTTGTACTTACAACGCCACTCACATCAGAAAATCCGATTGCTGAACACATAAAAAAACATGGCGACGGCGTAAAAGTGATAGCCCTGTGGGTTGATGATGCGCGTAAATCATTTGAAGAAACCACGGCTCGTGGTGCAGAAGTATATTTTGAACCCGTGGTAGAAAAAGACGATCAGGGCGAAGTAGTGAGAGCCGGTATCCGCACCTACGGCGATACTGTACACATTTTCGTTGAGCGCAAAAACTACAACGGAATCTTCCTGCCAGGGTTCGAGGCATGGGAATCAGAGTACAACCCCGGATCTACAGGTTTGAAATACGTTGACCACATGGTAGGAAACGTAGAACTCGGCGGTATGAACAAGTGGGCAGAATATTATGCCAACGTAATGGGCTTCGCTAATCTCGTAACCTTTGACGATAAAGACATTTCAACGGAATATACCGCGCTCATGAGCAAGGTAATGACCAATGGTAATGGCCGCATAAAATTCCCTATCAACGAACCAGCGAAGGGATTGAAAAAATCGCAGGTTGAAGAATATATTGACTTCTACGAAGGTCCCGGCTGCCAGCACATCGCAGTAGCTACTGATGACATCGTGTTTACCATTTCTGAAATGAGAAAAAGAGGCGTTGAATTCCTTTATGTTCCCGGCAAATACTATGACACAGTTGAAGAGCGTGTAGGCGAAATAGCTGAAGATATGGCCACCCTTAAAAGCCTCGGCATAATGGTAGACCGCGATGAAGAAGGCTACCTGTTGCAAATTTTCACAAAACCTGTAGAAGACCGCCCAACCCTCTTTTTCGAAATTATTCAACGCAAGGGTGCACGTTCTTTTGGTAAAGGAAACTTTCAGGCGCTGTTCGAATCAATTGAAGCGGAGCAGGCAAGAAGAGGAACCCTGTAATTCATTTTTGTCGGGCTATGAGTTGTAGAAAGATATGCAGCAACCAATAGCCTGCAAGGCATAGTATACTTATTTAATAACGTTGAAAATCAGAATTATGGAACTATTGGAAAAAACTGATCAGGTTCATGAAGTGCTGTTGAAAACTTTTGAAGAAAAGATTAACAGAGGCGATGCTATAGAACCGAGAGACCGGATGCCTGATGCATACCGCAAGCACCTGATGCGCCAGATGTCGCAACATGCGCACTCCGAAGTAATAGGTATGCAGCCGGAAGGCAACTGGATAACACGCGCCCCAAGCCTCAGAGCAAAGCAAATTCTGTTGGCAAAAATTCAGGATGAAGGCGGGCATGGGCTGTACCTGTACAGCGCGGCCGAAACACTTGGTATCACCCGCGACGAAATGATTGCGCAGCTTCATTCCGGCAAAGCAAAATACTCTAACATATTTAACTACCCTGCCCTCAATTGGGCCGATATAGGTGCAATAGGATGGCTTGTTGATGGTGCTGCTATTGTTAATCAGGTTTCGCTTCAGCGCACATCTTATGGCCCATACAGCAGAGCTATGGTGCGCATTTGTAAAGAAGAGAGCTTTCACCAGCGGCAGGGCTATGAAATAATGGCTAAAATGATGGCCGGAACAAAAGACCAGAATGATATGGCACAGGATGCCATGGACCGCTGGTGGTGGCCTTCGCTCATGATGTTTGGCCCGCACGATAGCGACTCACCGCACACAAGCGATGCCGTAAAGTGGAAAATAAAAAGAAATACCAACGACGAGCTCCGCCAGAAATTTATTGATAAAACAGTGCAGCAGGCAGAGGTGATTGGTCTTACCATTCCTGACAAAGACCTGAAGTGGAACGAGGCAAAAGGCTGCTATGACCACGGGGCTATTAACTGGGATGAGTTTTACCGCGTAGTTGCCGGCCAGGGGCCATGTAACAAACAACGCCTGGCACACCACAAAAAAGTACATGCCGAAGGCGCGTGGGTGAGAGAAGCCGCAGAAGCATACCGTATCAAGAAAGAAAAACAATTACTTCACAATTAAAATAAAAAGTTATGGCAACAGATTCACAGTTGGCAATGTGGGAAGTATTTATGCAGGGAAAGCCCGGTGCTAATTATATACACGCAGGCAGCGTTCATGCTTCTGATAAAAATATGGCATTGCAAAATGCCCGCGACACCTACACCCGCAGGGGTGAAGGCACGAGCATATGGGTAGTACCAACTGATGCCATAGTGGCATCTAACCCCGATGACAATGATATGTTCTTCGATCCGGCTAACGACAAGCTTTATCGTCTCCCCACTTT
>CAILMA010000458.1 GCA_903835145.1 uncultured Bacteroidota bacterium | reverse complement strand
GGTGAAACCGGAACGATTTCAACTCTTATCAGGAACTATTTTAGTTGGAATACTGGGCTTTTTTGTTTTAGAGAAGTTATTGGTATGGCGACATTGCCATGCAGGGCACTGTGAAGCTCATGGTGAAGATAGTCATGCAGATCATGGTCACTCACATAAGCATGGCGTAAAAAAATCAGCCGGCGCTTTAATTATTTTAGGCGATAGTATTCATAATTTTGTTGATGGTATTTTAATTGCGGCTGCATTTTTAACTGATGTGGAATTAGGCATTGTGACTAGTTTAGCCGTAGCAGCGCACGAGATTCCACAGGAAGTAGGTGATTTTGCTATTTTGTTAGATAGTGGTTATTCTCGTAGAAAAGCACTTCTTTATAATGTGCTGGCAAGCTTAACTACGGTTTTAGGTGGTGTCTTGGCTTACTTTGGTTTGGAAAATATACAGAATACATTGCCTTATTTTCTAGCTTTGGCCTCTTCTAGTTTTATTTATATTGCCGTTGCAGACTTAATTCCCTCTTTGCATACTAAAACAGATACTAAAACTTCTCTGCAACAAATTGCTTTGATAGTAGCGGGTGTTTTATTGATTTGTTTCTTACATGATTTTGCACATAGCATGAAACCTTAGCGACCTAAGCCCCTACCTATAGAGATAACTGATTTGCCTTTATAGGTGGGGGAGGTATGTTTTATGTGATTACATCAGGCTCTGTCCGGCCTGTGCGTTGTTTAACTTTACATAGTTGTTCTGCTAGATCAATTAAAAAAGCTAATGCAACTTGAGCTTCTTGGTCATGTTTAGTGATATCTGCTTCGAAACGTTCAATATAGATTCTTAATGTTGCGCCCACTGTGCCCGTTCCTGACAGGCGGAATACGATACGAGAGCCATTTTCAAATCCAATACGAATTCCTTGATGGCTACTGATACTGCCATCGATAGAGTCTTCATAACAGAATTCATCGGCATAACTCACTTTGTATTCACCAAATACTTGTTTTGGTAATGTGGGAAGTTGTTTGCGTAAATGTTCAACAATAGAGTTCGCAATAGGTGTTTCTATTGCTTCGTAATCATGGCGGCAATAAATGTCACGCCCAAATTTTTCCCAATGTTCATGAACAATATCCGCAACTGATTGACGTTTAACAGCGATTAAATTCAACCAGAACAGTACGGCCCATAAGCCGTCTTTTTCTCGAACATGAGTAGAGCCTGTGCCAAAACTTTCTTCACCACAAAGAGTGATTTTGCCTGCATCTAATAAGTTACCGAAAAATTTCCAGCCGGTAGGTGTTTCATAGCAAGGTATTTTATATTTTTCGGCAACACGATCCACGGCTTGACTAGTTGGCATGGAGCGTGCCACTCCACTTAAGCCGGCTTTGTAAGCGGGAATTAAATGAGCATTAGCAGCCATAATAGCTAAGCTGTCGCTGGGTGTTACGAAAATATTGCTACCGGTGATCATATTGCGATCGCCATCACCATCGGATGCGGCACCAAATGTAGGTGCATTAACGCTAAACATGCGTTCCGCAAGTTCATGGGCGTGCGCTAGATTGGGATCAGGGTGATGGCCACCAAAATCTTCAAGAGGATCAGCATTAATGACTGACTCAGGTGAGGCGCCTAATATATCTATTAGGATGCGTTTTGCGTAGGGGCCTGTAATGGCACTCATGGCATCAAAGAGCAATGTAATATAGCCGTTGCTAATGCTTTGCTTTAATAACTTAAAATCGAAGATTGATTCTAAAAGTTCGGCGTAGTCAGTGACAGGATCGATGATTGTTATTTTTAGAGTGTCAATTTGTTGAGAGCCTAAATTATCTAGATCTACATCTGGGATGTTAGCGCTTTTGTAGTGATCGATGACTTGGCTACGTTGAAAGACGTCTTTTGTGAATTTCTCTGGGGCTGGTCCACCGTTGCTAACATTGTATTTGATGCCGAAATCTTCGTCAGGACCACCAGGATTATGACTGGCTGAAAGTATAAGGCCGCCAAAAGCTTGATATTTTCTAATAATATGTGAAGCAGCAGGTGTTGAAAGTAAGCCGCCTTGTCCAATGATAAGCTCTCCAAAGCCATTTGCAGCAGCCATTTTAATGATAATTTGTATGGCTACTCTGTTAAAATATCTACCATCACCACCCAATACAAGACTTTTACCTTGAGTATCTTCAAGCGAAT
>CAILMA010000457.1 GCA_903835145.1 uncultured Bacteroidota bacterium | reverse complement strand
TTATAATTCCCGCTGAGTTAACTTTTCTCACTCTTTGGTTACCATCTTCTGTAAAAAATAGATTTCCAAATTTATCTGCAACCACAGCTCGCGAACCTCCAATTTTTGCATCAGTTGCAGGCCCCCCATCACCGCTGTAGCCACCGATGCCACACCCAGCCACAGTAGTAATAACCTGAGCCCCAGCGATGTAGGGTAGCAGTAGCAATAAAAAGATGAGTTTTTTGAGGTGTGGCATGGAGACGGTATTTTATGATAAAGTTTATGAAAAATTTTTAAAAACCGGCCTCGCCTACCCTGCTAATAAATAATAATCCTGCACCTCGCCGTTGTTGCATCGTTTTTAACCTCACAGATGTAAGCGCCGGGCACAAGTCCCCTGGCACTTATTTTCAGGGAGCCCGAGGCATCAAAAGATGTTGCTTCCTGCCATACGGTTACTCCGTTGGTTGCCAGCAATCGGGCGCTCACAGGGCGCCCCTTCAGCAATTCACTTGAAGTCTGCAAGGTGAAAAATCCTTTATTGGGGTTGGGAGCGGCCGTTACAGCATCATCTACAAACGGCACCACCGATACCCCATTCGGGATTTCCCGCTTTATTGTCTTCCACATACCGCGGCCATAGGTGGCAGCCCACATTTCATTGCTGGAGTAGTTGATATTGAGGTCCTCTACCTGCACCGTGGGTAGCCCATGGGTGTATGCGGTCCAGTAGCTCATAGAAGTATCCATATAATATACACCTATATCGGTTCCTATGTAGCGCGTCCCTGAAAAAGAATCAATGACAATGCAATTCACAGGTACATCTGGCAGCGAGGAATTGCCGCGCATTGTCCATATAGCGGTATTCAGGTTGTAAGAAGCAACTTTATGAGGGCCATATCCACCGAATGTAACCCATAGCGTGCTTACATCATGCGGGTCTATGGCAATATCCGATATGCTCTCGGCAAATGTAGCGGTGGTTATCGTATCCCACGAACCTCCAAAATTCCTGGTGTAATAAATGGAATTATGATAGTTGTAAGCCCCTTCTATTTCTACATAGATGTAGTCCCCGTTTAAAGACGTCATCGCTATCCGGCTTATTTTACTTAGTGGCGTAAACTGAGGCGAAATCGGATTCCAGGTCACCCCAAGGTCTGTTGATGCAAACAAAAAGTCGATACCGACAAGCAATGTGCTGTTGTTGTTCGGGTGAATGACATAAGGGGTAAGCCATATACCACTGAGCGTATCAGGCACCGTGCTACTGATATTCTCATAAGTAGCGCCGCCATTCGTTGTTTTGTTGATAGAGCCATATTGCGAAGCAGTGTACCAAATGTTATAGGGGTCCACATAATCTATCTGGCACTGCATGCCATCGCCGCCCGTGAGGTCAGAATAGGTGCCTGCATTTATCATTTTTGTACCGTTGTCCTGCGCACCGCCTATCACAAAGGGAGCACCGTTAGCTACCGCATTCCGGTAAAACTGGGTGATGCCCATACCGTTGGTAATGTTGAGCCAGCTGCCCATTGGGTCGCTGGTACGGTATAAACCGCCATCACAACCCTCATACAATTGCAGATCCAGCGGATTATATTTCAGGCAATGTTTGTCGGCATGTACCGTGGCTGCACCAGTGCTTATGCCATACCACGCTGTTGCCAGTTGCCAGGAATATCCTCCATCAGTAGAGCAATAGGTATTTACACCACCTATCACCACTTTATTTGGGTCAGTGGGGTTCATGGCTATACATAGGTCGTACCAGCCCTGGCCTCCGCATGACGTGCTCGGCATGCCCATATCCCAACTCAGGAGGTTATGGGTGCAAGATGTATCATTGGTATAAATAGCTGTAAATGAAGCACCTGAGTCGGTTGAGTTATAAATCCCTTCAAGTCCTGATTGCATGTTGGATACGATAGCCTTTACCACATCAGGGCTCGACGGGCAAACTGCGAGATTGATGCGTTGCGCATCGGTAAAACTGGTCACCTGCACCCATGTGCGGCCACCGTCGGTTGAGCGCAGAATCTGAGCACTCGAATCAGGGTAAACCGGGTATTTCGATGCATAAACGATATTGGTATCGTAGGTATTATACAACAGTTGTTTAAAATCGCCCGAAGTATCGCGGTGTGCTGTCACAAAGCCATCATTGGTTACCGTTATCCCGGCCCTGCTTGCAAGCATCAGTTTATTGGTATCAAGAGGGTTAATCACAATTGAGCGCGCCCAGTCATAATAAGAAGGCGTCCAGGCCACACTCGTATTGTGCCAGGTAGTACCCCCATCGGTACTCTTTAATATACCGAGGCTGTAATTGCTCCAGCCATCGGCATCACCGGTAGCGACATAAATAGTATTTGGGTTAAGCGGATTGATAACGATATCGGATACCCCGAGTGTCGGGTAATTGCCATAGAGCGCCACCCAGCTGTGCCCGGTGTCAATAGATTTCCACAATCCACCTCCCGCCGCGCCGGCATAAATCACGTTAGGGCTTGAGGGATGAAAGGTCATTACATTTATTCTCCCAATTCCTGAGTATCCCCCCGGAGTAGAATCTGGTCCCTGAAATACCCAATTAGAGGTACTACCGGCGGTAGTGCGTGCGCCTGCACCAGCTTCTCCTTGCGCCTTCATGGCTTTCTCCCATTCCTGCCATGTTTTCAGGGGGTTAACAAGGTATCCATTTACATCAAGGTGCCTGCGCCAATACCACTCCCAGCGGTCAAACTGGTAGTCGTGGTCTTCCCTGTTCTCTTTCCCAAAGCCCAAGTTGCCTTTTTCATCTTCATCTTGCGCCAGGTGTATGGGGTTCTTCTTGTAATTTCGAACAACATCATCAAGTTTCACCGGGCCGTTAGAGAACGCCGGCATCCACGGCTGAGCATAGATAGAATTGCAACAGCAGGTAATCAAAAAAATGAGGAAAATCTTATTTGACATGAAATAACTTAATTAGACATTTCTATTCCAGTGAAATTTTGCAATATAGCAGAGGTTTGGGAATACAAATTAATATATAAAGATAGCAATTCCTTTTCTAAAACATAGAATTGACGGTTCATAGAATTTTGAACACAAAAAAGAGGTACTATTTTTTAGCACCTCTTCAATATCATTAATGTATTAGTCTATGATTTTCAGGTCAAATTATCTGTTCATAATAGCCGTACAAGTGTCGTTACCACCACCGGGGATATTCAGAGCGATATAAGAAATCACAATTTGATTGGCTGTGAAATGTCCCTGACCCCACATGGTAACACCATTGCCAATATACTGCCTGCTGATATAAACTGAATCAGTGTTACAGTTAAGCTGAGCGTAGGTAAGTGTATTAGTTCCGTAGCCACCCATGTTTACCACATTGATACCAGTGTCACCAACTGCTGTTACAGTAATAGGAAATGTATAATTGCTGATTTTGCAGGCGCTAACTCCTGAAAAACTACCAGTGAGGTAGCTTGAGCAATTACTATGAACCACACCAAGATTGAAAGAATAGTATTTGTAGCCAGTGGTAGGGCTGTAAGCAACCAGTACTACAGGATAATTGCCTATTATAGCACCGTTCGCATACAACTTGAAGCCGGCAACGAAATTGTTTTGTCCGCGCAGCGTATCTTTTGCCATGGTTACATTGTGAGG
>CAILMA010000456.1 GCA_903835145.1 uncultured Bacteroidota bacterium | reverse complement strand
GTAATTTTTATAATTCCCAGCATCTGAACAGGTCGGCAGCCGAAAAATTCACAGCTAAGTTTGCAATGGACATAAAAAAAGAGATACAGTAGGTGAATAACCACTATATCTCTACCCGTTTCTTGTTATTTCTATTTGTTTAGTTTTTGCGCTATCGTTCCGCACATTTCCCCCACGTTCTTCCAGCTGTTTATTTCTGCAGTAGTGAACCTTATTTTGAAATGTTTTTCAATTGCAACTATTAATTGAATGTGGCTTAAGGAATCCCATTCCTCTACATCTTTGGCTATGGTAGCAGCGCTTATTTTTATGTCGTCGTTATCCAGCACATCTCTGAATATCCCTGTGAGGTCGTTTAATACTTGCTCCTGTGTCATTGGAAAATATCGTGTTAAGTTGTTAGCGAAATTCAAAGACAAAGTGTCATTTTACGGGTAACCGCAGTCTCCACCCTGATTGGTCAAAATTATAAAAATAATTGCGGTCCGGCAATACAATCGGTCTTTGACTGGCTGAAATAGCTCTTTATTTTTTTCGGCGTGGCAATGGCAGGGGCATTTTCTATCTTCTAAACGTAGTAATTTTTATTGCATATTATTGTGATTAAATTTAAAATAAAAAATAAACGAAGGAGGCTGGATGAATAATGATAAAAATCAGGCAGTTTTTATGAAACCGTGACTTTTTATTGTTAAATTTGAGTGATTTATGTGATCAACGTTCCTTACCTATTGCTGCCCCAATCTAATAATTCTACTTACCAAATATATAGCCATGAAGAAAAACTTACTCCTGCTTATCCTTATGCTTGTTGCCGGAAATGCGTTTGCGCAGTGTACCCCGGTTTATTATTTTAATGGAATTGATAGCGGCGTTATGAGGCGCTTTGCTTTGGCAGGCTATGCCGGCGCAAGTATCAATGACACGTTGCCTGTGTCGTCGCTGGCTTCGGGTTATGCTAACAGGAGTTCTTCTGTTGCAACACTTAATTTGCAGCAGGGTAGGGCCTATTCCGCGTCAGTAAGTTACGATGTCCCCCTATCTTTTACCGGTAATCAGGTTTGGATTGACCTCAACAATGATGGCGTTTTTGCTGATTCTGAAGCGGTAAGTACAATTTATCCGGCTACTGCAGCATTCGCCGTAACGACGGGTTCTGTAGCTATGGTCATCAATATACCAGTTAATGCGCCGGCAGGCACACACCGACTTCGCATAAGAAATGTTGCCTATACAGTGTCTTACACTCCAGGCTACAGTGCTTCAAATCTCGATCCTTGTGCCCATGCCGATGCCATAAACCGATATTATACGGGCGTTACCGCTGATTATAACGTTAATATAGTCGCGCTTACGCTGTGTTCTGGCACACCAGTTGCCGGAGTTATAACAGGTCCTGCATCAGTTTGTAGCAGTGCCGCTTTTAGCTTATCTGTTACCGGCGATACCGTAGCCGGTGGCCTTACTTACCAGTGGTACTCTGCTGCCACAGGCAGCAGTACTTTGGCTACAATTTCAGGCGCCACAGCGAAGATATTAAGATCTGCCGGGCAGTCAGCAGCAACAGATTACTATTTGGTTGCAACCTGCAGCGTGAGCGGAATGCGGGATACTACAGCCGTGCAATCGATTTCGATGAATCCTTTTTATGATTGCTATTGCAACAATGCGCTCGGAGGCAATTCTTATGATGCGACTATCGATAGCGTTTCTATCCCGGGTTCGGCTTTATCAGTTTCAATCGTCCATAATACCAGCACATATACTTCATACGCCGATTCTGGAATTGGAGCTCCTACCTTGCTGTTAGGGGACAGCTACGCAATAGTAGTTAAATCGGGCGGCACAAGGCGTTTTTCGGCCAGTATGTGGATTGATTTCAACCACAATGGTAGCTTTGATAGCTCTGAATACATTAGAATTGATTCGTCGGCTATGGCGGGCGGCACTACCTATGGTACTTTTACTGTGCCTCTTATTTCTGATACCGGTGTAACAGGAATGCGTATCCGCACTGTTATGGACAGTATTAGGATGAGGCCCTCTGCAAGCTGTGCATTTGAAACAAGCGGAGAAACCGAGGACTTTATTTTGCGTCTGGCGCCAAATGCGCACTGTGGTGGGGTGCCATCAGCAGGTACAGCATATGCTTCTGTTGATTCCGTATGCGCAGGTGTACCCTTTTTCATCAGTTCGTCGCATTATTCTACTGCGTTCGATCTAAACTACCAATGGTATACAAGGGCGGCCGGCAGCTCAGCGCCGTTCACTCCCATTGGTGCGGCAACATCATCAGTTTTTACTGTTAACAGCCAGACAGCAGCGTCGGAGTATAAGTTGGTCGTTACTTGCCCTACTGGTGGTTTCTCAGATACTTCCGCAGCAGTAACTGTTGGCGAGAATCCTTATTACCTGTGTTATTGCTCTCCGTTAACCAATATTACACTGAATGATTTTGCCACTGCTGCACCCATTGACAGTGTTGCGATTGCAGGTACTACGCTGGACAATTTCACAGGTACCGGTGTTTATGCATCGTACTATCCGTTCACTGCCGTTACCACGGCAACCATGCTTCAGGGTACCCACTATGCGCTTACCATAAATTCTAACGGTACGAGCAATTACAATGCTGGGGTTTGGATTGACTACAACCACAATGGTTCATTTGAGTCGATGGAGTATATGCCAGTTGTAACCAATCAGTCTGCTGGCACACCTTCCACTATAGTATTTACTATACCAGCAACTTCAGATACAGGATGGACTGGTATGCGTGTGCGCACCATCCCTAACTCATCGGTTATGACGGCTTTTGATGCATGTGCTGAGGAATATGCCGGGGCAACAGCCGACTACGTAATAAATATCCTCCCGGGTACGCCTTGTTCAGGAGGGCCCGCTGCGGGTGTCGCGGCGGCGTCTGTCGCGTCAGTTTGTGCGGGTCAGTCTTTTTTACTCACTAACACAAGTGCCGCAAACACACTTGGCATCTCTTACCAATGGGTATCGAAAGCTACTGGCTCAGGCACTTATTCCGCTATTTCGGGCGCTACATCTATTAGTTACACTATTCCTACGCAGTCGGTTTCTACTGATTATTCACTGCTGGTTTCCTGTTCTTTTTCAGGAATCACGGATACGGCCACAGTTGCTACGGTAGCTGAAAATCCATTTTTCCTTTGTTATTGTTCGCCACTGTTAGGTACAGTACTGAATGACTCGGCATATGCAGCACCTATCGATAGTTTCTCTGTTGCTACAATTGGCTTAAATAACCGCACGCCGGGCAGCACCGCGATCTATTCCCGTTTTTATCCTACTTCTATTGGTACTACAGGTACCCTTAAGCAAGGCAGCACCTACCTTGCGGCCATTAAGTCGGTTGGTACCAGCAATTATAAAGCAGGCGTCTGGATCGACTATGACCACAGTGGTACTTTTGACAATAGTGAGTTCGTTGGCATTACTACGCACTCCGTGGCGGGCGCACCTGCATATTCGTCGTTTACCATTCCTGAGGGTGCTGATACCGGCCGTACAGGCATGAGGGTAAGGACCCTTGCCGACGGTTCTTCATTTACCAGTGGCGATGGTTGCAGCGATTATTTTTACGGTTCCACTCAGGATTACGTGGTTACAATTGTCCCCGCGGCCCCTTGTAGTGGTACTCCTGCGGCTGGCGTTGCCGTTACATATGTAAGTGCTGTTTGCCAAAACGAGCCATTTGTTCTTAATGCCACCGGAATAACCAACACGGACGGTACTACTTTCCAGTGGATAAAAGCAGCGACTGGGTCGGGTACATACACTAACATCTCCGGTGCTACAACTCCCGTATTCACCGTAAGCACACAAGCTACTGCATCCGACTACCGTTTGGTGACCACCTGTACCTATAGCGGCGGCAAGGATACCACAAGCGTCGTTACCATGGCAATGAAGCCATTTTACCTTTGCTACTGCGCGCCCGTAAATGGTACTACGCTGAATACAAGTGCAACGGCCGCACCGGTGGATAGCGTTTCCGTTGCTACTACAACACTTAACAATTACATGCCGGGAAACACAACCGTTTACCAGCAGTTTTACCCACTTACAGCTACTACAACCGACTCTATGCGGCAAGGTTTCACTTACACGTTTGCACTGAATTCAAACGGTAGTGATAATTATAATGCGGGTGTATGGATCGATTTTGACCGTAACGGCACCTTTGATGCGGCAGAGTATTTCCCTGCAGCTACTAATATAGCTTCAGGTACAAGGTCCACAGCGTCAATTTATGTGCCTGTAACTGCCGATACCGGCTACACGGGCCTCAGGGTTAGAACAACGCAATATTCCTATGCGCTGAATTCAACAGATGCCTGCACAAGTGAATATCTTGGTGCCACTCAGGATTATATAGTGCGCATAGCGCCGGGTATACCATGTTCAGGGGCGCCGACTACAGGCCGCGCTTCGGCCAGTGCCAGTGCAATATGTGCGGGCACCGCTTTCACACTCACAGATACAGGTGCATCAGTTGCCGTAGCCATCTCCTACCAGTGGTATTCAAGGCCAGCTGGCACAGGTGCATTGGTAGCCATTTCTGGCGCTACCAACGCTACTTATGTTGTCAGCAGCCAGTCCGTTTCTACCGATTATGTGTATATGGTAACCTGTGGCGCAAGCAGTACAAGCAGGTATTCCGATACTGTTACAGTTGCTGAAACGCCTTATTATTCCTGCTATTGCGGCAGCCCTCTTGGCGCAACCGGCGCTTCAACCGAAATCGACAATATTGCTATTCCCGGCTCTGCACTTCACATAGCAAGCCCCTCATCGGTTCCATACCGTGTATTCGGCAGGGTAGGTGACTCTACGGGCGTTATTCAGCGTTCACTGCCGTACAATATCAACCTCCACGTAACGGGCGGTTCCAATTTCAATGCCGGTATGTGGATTGACTACAACCATGATGGTACATTTGAGGCGTCAGAGTACATTCGCATCGATACCAACACTGCATCTGGCACGGCAACATCTACATCATTTACCATCCCGGGTTCAGCCGACACGGGTATCACAGGGGTAAGGATCAGGGCCACACAGGCCGCCTATCCGCTCAGCTCGACTGATGCATGCACCGATATTGGTAACAGCCAGACGTTCGACCTGAAAATGACAATTGACACCCTCGTGCTTTGCTCGGGTACCCCGAATGCAGGCGTTGTTGTTAGCTCTACTCCTTTTGCCTGTCCATCTATGTCCTTCACGCTCACTAACGACAGCTTTTCTGTTGCTTCAGGTGTAACCTATCAGTGGATTAAACGGAACACAGGTTCTGGTTCTTTCTCTTCTATTTCCGGAGCTACTGCTCACAGTTACGCTGTAACTGGTCAGACTTTGAGCACTGACTATGCCCTTGTTGCCCGTTGTGCAGCAAGTGGATTAACTGATACAACCAATATCAAGACCATTACTGAAAATCCGTTTGACAGTTGCTACTGCTCGCCGCCAACCGGAGTGTCATTAATGTCAACCGGCGGCGATACAGACATTGTAATAACCTCTATAGTTGGAACTACTATGTATATTCCGGTTCAGCATCCGGATTCTAACGGATATGTTGCTGTTCCGCCAACGCCTTCTTATAATACCGCTTCCATGCAAAAAGGGAGTTCCTATGCGACCACGGTTTACGTGAACTATACCGTCCACACCATTGCTGCCGCGGCTATCTGGATTGATTACAACCACAACAGCGTGTTTGACTCTGCGGAATACACGCCGCTCACCGAAAGTTCTGACCATAGCAGTTGGAGCGCGAGCCTGAATATTCCGTACTCTTCTTCGCTGGGGCTTACCGGTATGCGGGTTATGACAGCAGAATCAGGCTCAACTTTATCAGCGACAAGCGCCTGCGGCTCTATCACAAGTGGGGAAGTGCAGGATGAAATTGTCACCATCACAATGCCGCCGTGCTACAGCATAAGCTCAGCATCAGTAATCAACGTTACAGATACCAATGCTACGGGCATTTGGGGCCGTCTTTCAGGTGCGCTCGGTTATGAGTATGTGATTGACCTTTCTTCATCGGCCCCTACAGGCTCTGGTACACCAACTACCGATACATTCGTTCATTCAGGTTGCCTCACATCAGGAACCAACTACTACCTGCATGTGAGAGACAGCTGTGGCGCAGGGTACTTCTCCAGTTGGATCACAGAAGCCTTTACCACGTTGCCGTGCAGAAGCGAAAGTGGACTAACAGCTACTGCTATCACCGACCGTTCAGCCACTATTCATTGGGATACTGTTACTGGCTCCAGCGTTTATGAATATGTGGTCGATACTTCTTCTACAGCCCCTTCAGGTTCAGGTACAAGTCTCGCAGACACAACAGTAAACCTTACCGGGTTAGTGCAGGGCACATTGTATTATGCTCACGTGCGCTCTCAATGCCCTTGCGGTAACCGTTCGGCATGGGTTACCATTCCGTTTACCACCATTTGCGATACCATATCGCACCTCAGCGATTTCGCACTTACTGATACTTCCGTGAGCATTAAGTGGGACAGCATCAGAGGGTATTCAAATTATGCCTATATTATAGATACAAGTGCGGGTGCGCCTTCCAGCGGTTGGGCTACCACGGTGGATTCTTCGGCATATGTACACGGCCTTACACCGGGTACTGTTTATTACGCCCATGTAAGCCATGAGTGCAGCGGTGCCTACAGCACATGGACTACAATTTCGTTTACTACCCCGTATTGCGACACAGTTGCAGGGCTTACAGCTACGCCGAATGATACGGGCGTGGTCGTTAGCTGGACACCTGTATCCGGAAGTCTCGGTTATTACTATGTCGTAAATACTGTTGCGGCCGCACCTTCTGGAACCGGCTCGTTCACGACGTCAACAACCATAGGGGTGTCTGGCCTCGTGAGCAGCACTTTGTACTATGCTCACGTGCGCACCGGTTGCACTGGCGGTTATTCCCGTTGGACCACGGTGCCGTTTACTACACTCCCGTGCGACACGGTTAGAGGGCTCACGGTTACGTCTATCTGCGATACAACAGCTTCCGTTCTCTGGACCGCAGGCGGGGGATATGGTTACCTCTATATCGTAAATACGTTGTCGGTGCCTACAGGTGCAAGTTCATTTACAAGTTTTGCAGGTGCGGGTATCACTACTTTGTCGCCCGGTACTACTTACTATGCGCACGTTCGCCATATGTGCAGTATTATAGATACTTCGGCATGGGAAACAGTTCGTTTTAATACGCTGCCTTGTGATACCGTTTCAGGGCTCGGGGTAACAGGTATTACATCAACCGGTGCCACCATCAACTGGACTGCTTCAACTTGTTCTGGTGGCTACCAGTATGCTGTTAATACTTCGGCCTCAGCACCATCATCAGGAACATTTACAGGGCTCAATACACTTACAGAAACCGGGCTTACTTCGGGCACTACTTATTATGCCCATATCAGGGTCTATTGCGGTGCCGGCGTCTATTCCGGCTGGACTACAATTCCTTTCACAACGGTTGTTTGTGATACTGCCGGCCCGGTGGTAGTTACCGGCATTGTTGATAATGGTGCTTCTATTAGCTGGTCTGCCGTTTCCGGTGCACTCGGTTACTATTATTCTGTCGATAATTCCCCTTCTTGCCCTGCTGCAGGCTCAGGCACCTTTACGGCATCTACAAGCGCTACCTTAACTGGCCTTAGCCCACACACCTTGTATTACGCCCATGTGAGCACCGAGTGTGCTACAGGTGTTTATGCAACTTGTGTTTCCATACCGTTCACGACCACGAACCTTGGTGTGGCGGTAGTTGGTAGTTCCGTATTTGATATTCAAACCTATCCGAATCCTGTAACAGGCATTTTAACGGTAAAAGTTGCTGGCGGTGGCAGCAACAGAACGGTTGTGATAAGCGACCTTACTGGTAAGGCTATAAACAAAACACAGATGCAGGGAGACAAAGTTGAAATTGATGTTTCTGCTTTCGCTTCGGGTATTTACTTCATTCGTTACGCCGATGACAGTCATATCCAGACAATGAAATTGAATAAAGAATAGTTTGTAAAAACAGGGGCGAAGTTGAAAAACTTCGCCCCTGTTTCTTTTTAACGTATTTTATTTCATTGCTTCTTTTTCCTTCTGTAGTTTAAACAGGCTGTCTCTTAGTCTTGCTGCCTCCATAAAATCGAGGTCTTTTGCGGCCTTATCCATGTCTTTCCTGGTCTTCGCTATCTGTTTATCCAGTTGTGCCGCAGAGAGGTATTCAACGGGTGCCTCTGCAGCCAAACTCAGCGCCTCTTCCTTAATAGCGTATTCGTTATTCTCATCGTAACCCTTAATGTCAAGCACCGAGGTCTGACCCATAATCTCGCCGATGGATTTGTGTATGGTCATTGGGGTTATGCCCTTCTCAGTATTGTTTCTTATCTGCCTTTCCCGGCGGCGGGTCGTTTCATCAATAGTCCGCTGCATACTATCTGTTACCTTGTCGGCATAAAAAATAACCAATCCGTTTACATTTCTTGCGGCGCGGCCGGCCATCTGGGTGAGAGAGCGCTCATCCCTTAAAAAACCTTCCTTATCCGCATCCATAATGGCCATCAGCGATACCTCTGGAAGGTCAAGGCCCTCCCTGAGCAGGTTCACACCCACAAGTACATTTATGTTCCCCAGCCGCAGATCCCGCAGTATCTCAACCCGCTCCAGCGTGTCCACTTCTGAGTGAATGTATTTTGATTTGATGTTGATCCTTTTCAGGTATTTATCCAGCTCCTCAGCCATCCGCTTGGTGAGTGTTGTTACCAGTACGCGGTCCCCACTTTTTACACGTTTGTCTATTTCATCAAGCAGGTCATCCACCTGATTAATGCTCGGCCTTATCTCAATTGGTGGGTCCAGAAGCCCTGTCGGGCGCACAATTTGTTCGGTCACTACGCCGCCGCATTGTTCCATTTCGTACTTGCCCGGAGTGGCACTCACAAAGAGCACCTGATTCAGCATAGACTCAAACTCATAAAAATTAAGTGGTCTGTTGTCCAGCGCCGAAGGCAGCCGGAAGCCAAAATCAACAAGTGTCATCTTGCGCGAACGGTCACCGCCATACATGCCGCTTATCTGGGGTATCGTTACGTGACTTTCATCGATAACGAGCAAAAAATCGTCAGGGAAATAATCAATAAGACAGAATGGCCGCGTGCCCGGTTTTCTACGGTCCAGGAAACGGGAATAGTTCTCAATGCCGCTACAGTAGCCCAGTTCCTGTATCATTTCCAGATCATAGGTTACGCGTTCCTTTATGCGTTGGGCTTCAATATGCTTGCCCATTTTCTTGAAATATTCCATCTGCCCGTTCATTTCATCCTGTATTTCATAGATGATCTGCGCCATTTGGTCGCGCGGGGCGATATAAAGGTTGGCCGGAAAAATGGCTGCATGATCCATTGTCACTATCCGCTTGCCTGAGTCGGTCTCAAAACTCTCAATTTCCTCTACTTCATCCCCAAAAAAAGTAATGCGGTAGCCATAGTCCACGTAAGGCAGGTTAATGTCAACCGTATCACCGTTCACCCGGAATGTGCCACGAGAGAATTCGCCCTGACTCCGGTTGTACAGTGAGTTTACAAGCGAGTGCAGAAACTGATTGCGCCCCATACTGTCGCCCTTCTGAAACCGTATGATGCTATTGGCATATTCCGCCGGGTTACCAATACCATAAATGCATGATACTGAGGCAACGACTATGATGTCGCGCCGGCCGCTCAGCAGGCTGGCAGTAGCCCGAAGCCTGAGCTTCTCCAGTTCTTCATTTATACTTAGGTCTTTTTCTATGTACGTTCCTGAAACCGGCATGTAGGCCTCAGGCTGGTAATAGTCGTAATAAGATACGAAATACTCTACCGCATTATCGGGGAAAAATTGCTTGAACTCGCCGTAAAGCTGTGCTACAAGTGTTTTGTTGTGGGTGAGCACAAGTGTAGGGCGCTCCACCTGCTGCACTACGTTGGCTACAGTAAAGGTTTTGCCGGACCCCGTAACGCCCAGCAGTGTCTGGAACTTTTCCCCCTCCGATAAGCCCTTAACCAGCGATTTTATCGCTTCCGGCTGGTCTCCGGCTGGTGAATACGGGCTTTGCAAACTGAATTTCATACAATGTAAATTTCGGTATTTTTTCCCATCGGCAAGAAAAAAGTAATTTTAAGTTTGGGATTTTTCGTGTTCGCTGGTATTTGTTTTCCTGCGTACTGACTATCCAATTTTACCGCTCTTGGCAGCAATCTGATAAAAGTTATAATTTTAGCCGTTACATTTACTTTACTGAAGTCTTAGATATGCAATCACTACCTACACCCATACTTGGCGAAGTCACAGCACTAACTATCACAACCCCTGATCTGGAGCAATCGCTTGCATTTTACCAAAGACTCGGGTTTAAAGAACTATTCCGGGCTGACTGGCCATTCCCCTGGATTCAGGTTACTGATGGTGTTTTGCTTATCATGCTGCGCGAAGACCCGAGACCATACCTGGCCCTTACCTATTATGTAAAAAAGATAGACGCTGTCATCAAGCTTATCGAAGGAAAGGGCATCATTTTTACCCAAAAACCTCAAAAGTCCGATGCCGTAAAGCGCGCCTTGTTTATCACGCCCGACGGGCTAAATATTAGCCTTGTCGGTATTATTGACGGATTCAAACAGCCCACTGGTCCCGGTATGTTGCAAATGCAGCAGGCCGATTATTTTAATCCCGATAAATATGTGAATAAAGTTGCCGGTATGTTCGGGGAACTTGCACATCCCGTTGCCGACCTTGAAAAGTCAATCGAATACTGGAAATTACTTGGTTTTACTGCCGTTTCAGAATTCGCAAGTCCTTACCCGTGGGCTATACTTACTGATGGGCTTGCAGTGGTTGGCTTGCACCAAACAACAAATTTTGACCATCCGGCAATCACATACTTTGCTGCCGATATGGCTGCGAAAATTGCTGTGCTTAAGGCTGGTGGGCTAAAAGATTACAAAGAAGAAAGCCCCGCCGACATTCGTGTTGAAACGCCTGAAGGGCAGCACTTTTTTCTGTACAACCTTGGAGGTCCGGCCGAAAAGCCGTCCCAAAAACGGCCCATTCAGCAGGAGATAATAGAAACAGAACGGTTACTGCTAAAATCGTTGACACCGGAAATGATGGATGAATTGTTCACCAGGTTCAATGATGAAGAAATTAGTAAGTTCCTTGGGCTCGATTCAGAAGCGGAACTGGAAGCAGAACGAAGTAACTGGAAGCAGGGTTTAAAAACCCACCGCAATACCTTTAAGTCTTTCCAGATGGTAGAAAAAAGCACGGGCAGGATTATTGGTAAGCTGGGCTTTCACAATTGGTATGCCATGCACAGCCGGTCGGAGTTCGGCTATGCCCTCAAAAGCGAAACAGATATGGGTAAGGGCTACATGAAAGAAGCAGTTCGGCCCATTATTGAGCACGGTTTCGAGCACATGGGGTTGTATAGAATTGAAGCCTATGTAGGCTTGTACAATACAGCTTCTATACGGCTCATAGAGGGATTAGGCTTTACAAAAGAAGGCGTATTGCGGGCGCACTTTTTCAAGAATGGCGCTGTCGAAGATTCTAGAGTTTATGGTCTCCTGAAAAACGAATTTCACTTCAAAAAATAGAAAACAATAGCAGCAAATTTACTGGGCCAGCCAGTACTTGCGGAGCAGCCATTCAACTACAGCGAGTGCCAGCAGGATGAAGAAATACCATTTCCTGTCCACAAAAGGAACAGTTTCTGTATTCACCTGAATAAGCGGCTTGATTCTGTTGTTTTTTGAAATGCTGTCGTAAAGGCTTGCAACAGCAGGTGCTGTCGTAAAGCTACCGTTATATTTCTGCGCAAGGCTATACAGCAGCGGGTAGTCCGCGCCCTGTTCCATAAGCTCCACGGGCATAGTCTCTACAGCAAAGCTACCGGCCGCGGTGTAGTCCTTTCCATTGAAATTAGTTTTCGCGGTGTAGGTATAGGTGCCACCGGCCCATATGCCTATATTAAGGTCATAAATATTACCCGACCGCTCAAACGAGAATTCATGTTTACGCCCGGCGCTATCTGTGATGGTAAGTTTCGCATCGGGGGTATTTATTTGTTCGTTGTTGGCATTGTGCAGGAATGCACGAAGGGATATTGGCTCCTGATCGCGCCACACATACTTAGGCATACCCACTGTAAAGGGTTTCTCATGGGTATTTGCAGCAAGGTAAGACACAGTCTGCCTGATGCACTCGTCCACCACGTCATGGCTGTTAAAGTTCTTGAACTCGTACAAACGCCACCGCCAGATGCCCTCACCTGCAAGCATAGCTACCGGCACAGAGCCCTGCAGCATCACCCATATTGGCGATTGCGACGCCCCGGCCCCGGTATTCTGAACAAACAGTGAGTTCGTGCCGGGTGGCGTCATAATATTGGATACATTCAGCGACAATGGAGGCATTTTATCAGTCACCGTCTGGATCTGCCTGGGCAGCGTAAAGGTCGTAAAATTGCCATTATAAGTCGGTACAAGGTCATGGGTTGGTCCGGGTCCTATGGCCGTGCTGGTGAGCTCCCGCAGGTTGTTTACAGCTTGTATATTGGTCTGTGGCGTTAGAATAAACCATATTGGCTTTTTCGCGGCAACTAACTGGGCAGTGATATCGTTCCTCAATGAGGGTAGTCCATGTAGAATAACGACATTGTAGTCAGCAAGCGATGCAGGGAAATTGTCAGCCGTGCAAACGGTTATTTTATAACTTTCAAGACCGCTAAGCGCCTCCTTAATAGCATTAACGTCGGGGTGTGGTGACGCGGAAGCAATCAATACGTTTTTCTTTTCGTCTACTACATCCACAAATATGTCGTGTCTGTTGTTTGCAGTGTTTTTCTCGCCTTCGGCTTCGGGAGCAGAAATTATATAGTGATGTAACCCTGGCTTATCTGCTTTAAGGGTAAAAGACACAGCGCGGTCAAACCTGTCTGTATTGATGGCTACAGGCACTGAGCCCATCATATTGCTTTCTTCCTTAAGTACTACAGAATTGCTGTAGCCCTTGCAAAGTTGCGCAACAATGTCAGCCCGAATTTCGAAACTGTTGTTCAGCGTAACAACCCTGTTTGCATATACCTGTGCTATCTTCAGGTCTTTTTGCTGTGCACTATCGCCAATGGCAACGCTGTACAACAAGCCATGCATGGAATTAGGCAAAAAGAGTGGGTTGGCCCCCTGATTAAATCTTCCGTCACTGGCCAGTATCACAGCACCAAGATTTTGCATGCCATAGAATTCCTGCACACGGGTAAGCGCAGCTGCTATGTCAGTGGCAGGTTGGTTAAACTTAAAAATGCTGTCCTGTTGCACCGAGCCGCCAAAGCCCCATTGCACCACCTTAAACTGGCCGCTGAGGCGGTTCATAAGGTCAGTAGTATTCTTGCGGTATGTTGCCGAATCCTTACCCAGTGCTGTAGCTATGGACAGGGAATTGTCCTGTAGCAGCACCACAACTGGCTTTTCAATTGTGTTTTTCGTGATAATGATAGTAGGAACCAATACAAGCAAAAGCGTAAAAAACACAACAAGCCCGCGCAATCCTGCAGTGAGCCAGGGATAAGGAACGGCGCGTTTTTTATCGGTTCTGTAAACCCAAACAGCCGCCCCGGCACTAAGTAAAACGGCTATCAGCCAATAAATCCATTGCATCAATCGGCAAACTAACGAAAAATTCAAAAAAAATGCTGCAAATAAAAATAAATCAGCAACTTTGGTAGAGTTTTAACGGTATATTTTTATTACATTATGAAATACCCATTCTTGGTCCTGCTGTTATTCCTTTTTGCGGTTCCCGGCGCCTTCGGTCAGGCCGAAAAGCAGGATACTATTTGGGTGGGTGCTCCGGCAAAGGGAAAGACGATTCACAACAATGTTGGGCGCCGAACCAAGGCTTCTGCAAAGTGGGCGGATGGATATATAGTTTATCGGAATGATACTATACACGGGCTTATAATGCTCTACAAGTTTGAACTTTGGTTTCAGGTGCCCATAAACGATGACTACAGCTATTTTTTTACTTACAGCCTCAAAGACCCCAGCCTGAGGACGATAATGATGTACAACAACGCCGATAAAAAGCCGCTGTGCTTTACCAGGCTCAAAGACAATGATAAGCGGCTGATGCGCGTATTGCATGAGGGGAAACTGAATATCTATGACGACCGGATAGGGTACATATACAAGCCACAGGATATAGATAAAAACCTCATTGTAGTTGAATATGAGGGCGTCATTGACGATCTGAGCTCGTTTTTTACCGAGTCGACCAAGCGCGACCTGATAGGGTATATCAATGACGCCTATGGCATAAAGCTCATCCCCAAAGACATCTCCTGGGAGCAATTGCTGGTAAAAATCGATCAGTTGGATTGATTTTTTGGCGAATCTACGGTCTGCGGTTTTCATTTCTGATCTATTGTTTTTCGCCATCAGCAGTTTTTTTATACCTTACTACCTCATTATTTACCTATGACTAAACACATTGTATTCTTTTTGTTATTTGTATTGCCCTTAGTTAGTTTCGGTCAGCACATGCAGATTGTGAAAGGCAGGGTAGTGGATAAAGAGTCTAAAATTGCCCTTATAGGAGTAACAGTTTCCATTAACGACGAAAACGTAGTGCGGGGTGCCGTTACCGATGGTAACGGAGACTTTACCATTGAGAATGTGCTCATCGGTAAGCGAACGATAGTGGCAAGTTATGTAGGATACAGCAGCGTAACGTTTAGCGATGTTGATATCACATCGGCAAAAGAAGTGGTGCTGAATATAGAGATGGAAGAAGATGCCGTGAAGATGAAAGAGGTTGTGGTAACGCAGCACCGCGAACATATTAACGATATGGCGCTGGTAAGTACAAAGACCTTTGATGTGCAGGAAACCGAGCGATACGCCGGTAGCCGTTCAGATCCTGCCCGTATGGTTTCCAATTTTGCCGGTGTGCAGGGTGGTGATGACTCCCGCAACGACATTATTGTGCGCGGTAATTCCCCGCAAGGCGTGCTTTGGCGGGTAGAAGGTATTGATATTCCCAACCCCAATCACTTTGCTATTCCGGGTACCACGGGCGGCCCTGTAAGCATCATCAACAACAAGACACTCTCCAACTGCGACTTCTTTACGGGTGCTTTCCCTGCGGAATATGGCGATGCCGTTGCCGGAGTTTTTGACCTGAAATTAAGGAATGGCAACCCTGATAAATTTGAGATTACGGGGCAACTTGGGTTCCTTGGAACTGAGCTCGCTGCTGAAGGCCCGATTTCAAAATCCTCCGGGTCATCATTCCTGGTTACATACAGGTATTCGACGCTGAAATTATTTCAGGGGATGAACATAAAAATAGGTACTACATCGGTACCCAATTACCAGGATTTAACGTTTAAGTTGAACTTCCCGGTTGGTAAAAAAGGTGATTTTTCTATTTTCGGTATTGGTGGTTTAAGTAATATCGATCTGGTAACCAGTAACCTTACCAACCAGACGTCGCAGCTATATGGAGAGAGCGACCGCGACCAGTATTTTACATCTAACACAGGCATTGTAGGAGCAAGTTACAGCTACACCATTAATAAAAAAGCGTTTACAAAGCTTACAGTAGGGGTGTCTGGCAATAGTATCTTTGCCCATCACAACTACGTCTTCAGAGATTCATCAACCTTCGCCGTGGATTCCTTGAAGCCAATATTGGGTTATAACTTCCTTACCACAACCATCGTTGCTCACTGGATGCTCAATTACAAGATCTCACCGCGGCACACCATTAAGCTCGGTATCATAAATAACAACTATCAGCTTAATCTCATCGACAGCAGCCGCCAGTATCCTGTATCATTACAGCATTGGCAGCAGCGCGAAAATTTCGTTGGCAGCACAGATCTTGTTGAAGGGTATGTACAGTATAAATATCGCCCCACTGACAATGTGTCTCTTTCAGCGGGCGTCCACGGGCAGTACCTGAGCCACAATAACTCCGGTTCTGTAGAGCCCCGCCTTGGCGTGCGCTGGGCTTTAAACGATAACAATGTTATTACCGGTGGCTACGGCCTCCACAGCCAGATGCAGCCTCTCTATCAGTATTTTGCCCATGAGCCCGGCACGCCGGCATCTGATATGCAGAACTACAATGTCGGCTTCACCCGCAGCCAGCACATTGTATTGGGTTACGACAAGGCTCTGACGAAAAAACTTCACTTTAAGCTGGAGACTTACTATCAGTACCTTTTCGATGTTCCTGTTGAAACGCGCGTTGGCTCTTCCTATTCTGCGCTCGACCAGGGCACAGGTTACTCCCGCGACTTCCCCGATACGCTTAAAAACACAGGTACAGGCTACAATTACGGACTTGAAATGACGCTCGAAAAATCGTTTGGGCATGGGTTCTACTTCCTGCTCACCAGCTCGGTATCTGACTCTAAAGCAAAAGGGAATGACGGTGTGTACCGCAGTACTGACTACAACACCCGTTACGCTGGTAACCTGCTCGCAGGCTATGAATGCAAGTTAGGCGCTAACAGCACCCTTATTACTGGCATAAAGGTGACTATGATAGGCGGAAAGCTATACTCACCTGTCGATACCGCAAAATCGCTTGCCTACGGCGATGCTATTGTTGTGGACAGCATGAGAAATACCCTGCATTTCAAAGACTATTTCAGAGCCGATGTTAAGCTGGGTGCTCGTTTCAACGGCAAGAAAATGACCCACGAGCTGGGGCTTGACCTCGTAAATGTATTTAATACTCAGAACGTACTTTCTGTTACTTACAGCCAGGGGCTTGCCAGTCAGAAAAACAGCCCCGGTCCGTTTTATTACCAATATCAGCTTGGCTTTCTACCCATATTTTATTACCGCATCGACTTTGGCTTCGGTCATAGGAAAAATTAAAACAACTCCCATTGGCACTTAGTACCGATTGCCGTTTCAAGCAAATCAGGGGAATCGTGTTCTATGCCTATTCGGCACCAATTAGTGAGGCTGCCGGCAGCGCCTGCCGTTATTTACCGGAGTACACTTATCTTTACCCACTTTTTTTACCATGAACATAGCATTGATAGGTTACGGCAAAATGGGTAAAGCCATTGAGGAGCAGGCAATTAAAAGAGGCCACAACATCGTATTGCGCATCACCTCGGCTACCCGCCACGAACTTGATAAAGAGCACCTTGCTGGGGTCGATGTGGCTATCGAGTTCACGCAGCCTG
>CAILMA010000455.1 GCA_903835145.1 uncultured Bacteroidota bacterium | reverse complement strand
TCATCTCGTACCCGTTCACAACTGCCTGTCCCGATTTTACATCGGGAAGGATGCCCCCGGCATGGCGTTTGCAACGCCCGTCAAAACACAAAAACTCATCTCGTCCTCGTTTGTAACGAGGATGTCCCGGCATGGCGTTTGCAACGCCCGTCAACACATAAAAACGTCATCTCGTCCTCGTTTGCAACTGACTGTCCCGATTTTACATCGGGAAGGATGCCCCGGCATGGCGTTTGCAATGCCCGTCAAAACACCCCTGCGCCCAGCGTCGCCGCGGCCATTTGCACGGCAATACAAGCCCGAACGGGCTCCAACAACAATAGCCGCCGGTGAAACCGGCGGTCACCCCGCACCAAATTCCCAACACCGACGGTGTTGAACAAATACACATGCCCCATGATTGCCAGAGACGACACCACCCAAAACACAACGCCGGAACTCCCAGCTCCGGCGTTTAAATTAATTATATTTACATCTTAACTAACACCGTTCAATAATCCCTGCAATGCCTTGCCCGCCGCCTATACAGGCCGTAACAATGCCGTATTTCTTATCCAGCCGCTTCATATCATTCAAAATCTGAATCGTAAGCTTTGCTCCTGTGCATCCCAGTGGATGCCCGAGAGCTATCGCGCCCCCGTTTATATTTACAATATTATCATCAAGCCCCAGCGTCCGTATCACCGCAAGCGATTGCGAAGCAAACGCCTCATTAAGCTCTATCAGGTCTATCTGGCCGAGGTTCATCCCTGCATTCTTAAGTACCTTAGGTACTGCCTTTATAGGGCCTATACCCATTATCCTCGGGTCAACACCAGCCGCCGCACAAGAAACAAGCCTGCCAATAGGGGAGAGTCCGAGGCTGTTCATCAGCCGCTCACTCATCACAACCGTAAAAGCTGCACCGTCAGATGTTTGTGAAGAGTTGCCGGCAGTTACGCTGCCGCCCGCCGCAAATACAGCCGGTAATTTTGCAAGTACCTCAAGCGATGTATCAGCACGTGGACCTTCATCGGTATCCACTATTGTTTCCCGTTCAGAGCGCTTATTCTTCTCATTCAGGTATATTTCCTTCACTTTTATCGGTAGTATTCCGCTCTTAAAATGTCCTGACTGTATTGCATTTATAGCCCTTTGGTGCGACCGCAGCGAAAATGCATCCTGGTCTTCGCGGGTCACTTTATAATCCTTGGCTACTTCCTCCGCCGTCAGGCCCATACTCAGGTAGTAATCGCCATTGTCCTTTGCATATTCGTAGTTTGGCATCGTGCGCCATCCTGCTGTCGGCACAAGTGTCATGCTTTCGGTGCCACCGGCTATAATACATTCAGCCATTCCCATTTGTATCTTGGCGGTAGCCGTCGCTATGCTCTCCAGTCCCGATCCGCAATACCTGTTTATCGTTATACCAGCTGCACCTTCACCCACAGCTCTGTTGGCAATAATCCTGCCCACCTGCAAACCTTGTTCCGCCTCTGGCACAGCATTGCCTACTATCACATCATCCACCAGTGCAGGGTCCAGTTGAGGCAGGCTCGCCAGCACGCCCTTTATCACTTCTACCGCCAGGTCATCCGGACGAAAAAAGCGGAATCCACCGCGTTTACTTTTGGCTACTGCCGAGCGGTATCCGGCTACTATATAGGCTGTCTGCATGTTGCTGATTCAATAATAAGTCAATAAATGAAACCGCTCCCATTACTAATAAAGAGCGGTTATAAAGATAGGAAGAAAACCAGAAAACATGCGCTGAGTCGAAAATGATTTAACGATTAACACCATCGCCAACACCATCCTCCAAACCATTCAAATAATCACCCTTACCTCGACAACGCAGCAGCCCGGGCAAATGAAAATTTTATTCAATAATCGCAACCAATTTCACCCAGACACCAATCGCGCTGAAAGCGCAAAATCTCCCAGCCCGGGGCATCGCCCCGGGGTCACAAAGCACCTCGCATCCTTCAAGCCCTGCAAGGGCGCAATGCTCTGTAGCTTACCCAAATCACTTTTTCGCATGCAAATAACTTGGAATATTTTTTGTCCTACAATTCTAAAAATCCTAATTCAGACAAAAAACCTGTTTCAAACAAAACACTCCCGCTACTGAAACACCACCTTCGTTACCACCACTTGCCCGTTTATATTGAGCCTGAGCATATAAACCCCCGCCGGTTTAAACGGTAGCGATAAGTAGGTATTGTTGATCCATTTATTAGCGATATAAGAATGCTCGTACATGCGCTTCCCGCTTATATCTGAAAGCGTTACCTCCATTACTGTTCCTGCATCTGCAAACCAAGTCACATTCAGCGCTCCGTCAGTCGAAGGATTGGGGTACACAATAGGCACAGAATTCACATCAGGCCACAATACGACCCGGTTGAGTCGCTCAGTATCCCCATTATTCAGCACAATAACCAGTCGGTAACGTATCGTTGCTCCGCCCGTTGGTATGCCCAGTGGCGTGTCGGTGTATTGGTACCGCTCCCCATAGTGTCGGGCAGAAAGCACCGTGTCTATCACTTCAAATCCATTCTCACCTATTTCGCGCTCCAGTATGTATCGGTTGGTTACGCCATCTGCAAATGCAGTCCAGTTCACCGACACAGCATTTCTCGTTATAGCATCCGCGGTAAACAGGTAGGAGCTCCCGGCAGAGTCCGTATTGTCTATACGCCACGTAGGGGAGTAGCAAACAGCATTCGTGCCCTTCATCACCCATTTCAGACGATAAAACATAACCGGCGCTGCCGGGAAGATATTCGTATCAGTATAGCTGTAACTACCCGGGTTGCCATGTGCCGAAGCCACCGCATAAATGGTCGCGTAGCTCGTGTCATTCGTCGATCGCTCAAGGGAGTACGTACTGATGGCTGTGTCAATTATCGACTGCCACTTACTCAGCACATTGTACCCGCTGCGCACAGCTTTAAAAGTCAGGTAGTCTGTTCCCGCATTTATGTTGCCGGTAGGCCCGCCATTATTAAACCAAAATTCCGAAAACGGCTTCGCCTTGAAAACCGCATAATACCCGTTATCCTGTGGTATCCACTGTATCGTTTTATATGGGTAATAGGTAAACACCCCATTACTGTCATCTCTAAATGTATTGTTCTCAGCGCTGCTGTTAGCAGTATTATCATATTGGGTAACCCCAAGCGAGTAGGCGTCAGAAACCTTCGTACAAGACGGACAACTGTAGTCATTTATTGCCTGCACTACGTCGCTTTCCAGCAGGTACAAACCAACCGATATGCTGTCAGCCACATTTTCTGGAGCCTTTAGTATGTAGCTCCGCCCGAAGGTGTATTGTGTTGCACCTGGATTGTAAAGCGTATCATGGCTGTAAAGCGTCGCCGTTACACTACTAAGCGTCTGATTGCCGGCATTCACCGCCGCCAATACCGCACCCGAATCTGTAAAAATTTGCCAGGTATTCGCTGGCAGGTTCTGCGTTACAACCGTTGTTTTTCCCGACGGGAAAATGCCACTCGTGCGGTCAAAAATATGGATATCATCTATCGCAAATCCCTCGAAATTTGTCCCGGGGTCAGAATTAAGCACAAAACGGAAACTCATAACGCCTATCCCAACTGGCAGCGGTATCGGTATCGAGGCTACGTGCCAGCGTGTAAATCCTTCGGTATTCCAGATGTTGAAGGTGGAGTCATACCAGTTGGTACCTTGCCCCGTATTGCCCAGTTTTTTCCAGGTCTGCCCATCATAACTATACTCTATATAGGCCAGGTCGCAAAGGGTGCCCCCGCAGTTTTCAACGTCCAGCGCCGCACTAAAACTCAGCATTGGGCTCGTAAGCCCCGTTATATCGAAACAGGGCGAGTAAAGATAGCTTTGCTCCAGGTTGTTATAATTGCCTTTTAGGTTCGTTTTCCATGCCTTTGTGCCACTCGCTGCCTTGTTTATTTTTGGCGATGCGGGTGTGCCATACGCCCATGAATTATTTATGCCTTCTGTATAATATCCGCCATCACCCGCTTCAAAATTTTCAAGGTAGGGATACGTTGTTACTATATTATTGTTGCGGAATTTGTAACTCATTATCGAGTCATTGGGGTTATAAGTATCACCTGCTTCGGTAAGCCAAACATTGAGCAAGTGGGTTTTACCGGTCGTAATAGTAAGT
This sequence comes from uncultured Bacteroidota bacterium, assembly GCA_903835145.1. Taxonomy (GTDB): domain Bacteria; phylum Bacteroidota; class Bacteroidia; order Chitinophagales; family Chitinophagaceae; genus Flavipsychrobacter. Next base: position 4,399 of record CAILMA010000455.1, on the reverse strand, counting down.
TGTTGTGTAAATGTAAATTCTATCGTGCCCTTGGCCGTGATGGAATCTATGTTCCCCGTAAATACGGTCCCACTATCCATACTATAAAACAGCTGAACGTTATAAAGCGTATAGTTAACGCCGTTATGCACCTCAACTGTTAGCGGCTGCGGCCCCGTTAGCCCGCAATTGGTGGGCAGCGGCGATATTACTTTTACAAGCTGCGCATCATTGGCAACGGTGTAAATTTTAATGTTGTCCAGTGTTATGCCGTTACCATAGTTCGGTGCTGCTATCAGCGACGTATCATTCTGCCCGAATGCAATCTGGAACGATGTCGAAAAATTTTGGCTGGCCTGCCTTGCTGCATCAGTTAGCGATATCGACTGCGCATGATTCAGAAAACCCGGGTAAGCATTAAGGTTGTAAGTGAATAATGGTTGCCAGCCAGCGGCATCGCTCGCACGACTGCTTACTATGTTACCGGCCGCCGTCTTCGGAGCACCGGCAAGTATATAGTCGAAATCCAGCCTTATCTCCGCCGATGCAGTATCATAGTTAGCAAGGTTAAACGTACCGGTAAACAGGTTATTGCTGCCCTTATTCACCGCCTGATTCTCATCAAGACTCACCGACCGGCTGCCGCTTATACACACATCATCATTCACAAACGAGCGCATCCTGCCGGCACTGTCTCCGGTCGCAAAATCCCAGTGCCCGTTAGGCGAAAGCCCCAGCGTATCACTGCTTACTGATACCACACCCATCGCTTCAAAGTCATCAGCAAATGGCAGCGTCAGCGTATCGTTTGCAATGTTCGTTATCGCAAACCGAATCGTATCATTAACCGGTTGCGGGTCTGCAACAACCTGGTTATGTACCACTGCAGTTATATTATAAGTGCCCACAGCCGAAAAATCCAACCCCGGCACATTCACCACTGTCGATCTGTTTGCTGGCAACGTCACCGGTGAATTATAAAACTGCCATACACCGCCATTCACCTGGTAAAATATCGAATAGCTGTTGCAGGATGCGTTGTATAAATTCCTGATTTTCAACGATAAAGTATCATTGCTGCTCGGTTGGGTCTGCGTGAACATTCGCCCGCTTTTGTTCCTCGCAACGCCTTCTATCATCAGGTCTCCGGTCGAAATTGCTGAGCCACAATTCCCTGTATTCGCAATAGTACTCAAGGCAACACTCCTGTAACCCGGCAGGCCATTTAGTATGGGCTGCACAGCAATGTATGATTTTTCGCTTGTCGACATACCGCTGAACGTATAGGTAGTATCGTTCGCCGTTCCCACAACCTGCATATAAGGCCCTTGCTTCGCCAGCAATAAATAGCTTGCTGCACCCGGAACTTTGTTCCAGTGCATGTTTATATAGCCCGGACATTGCGCCGTATCCAGCGTAGCCATAGGCTGCATATTCACAACAAAAGACCCCGATACCGAAGATTGTGTGGTCCCGTTCTTGGTTATGCGCACCTTGCAGGTCCCCGTGTTCAGCCCCGATGGTATAAAAGGGTAGTAGTGCGTTCCCGCAGGCAGGCTATCGGCCAGCATTTGCCAGGTCGCGCCATCGTTAGCACTAAAGTCTATTCTTAGTGTGTGGCCATCCGCAACCGTATTCCAGAAAATCCGCACCGAGTCTACATTATCCAGTTGCTCGCCACCTATAGGGTAGGTGAGCTGTATCCCTGTCGGCACTATGTCATATACCACCACATAGCTTTGCCCGGGGTAGGGCACACTGAATCCGTTTACATTCACGGTGTAGTTGCCCGCTACGGGGTTATTAATCACAACCTGTTCCACATTGTTAAGGTGGTCAGCCTGTTCATTCGCAACATCGGTTACATGAGCAAATGCAGGGTTGAGCACCAGTGGTAGGTGCCCCGTACCAGCAGGGTCTGTAACTTTCAGGTCAAGGTCATTCACCAGTTGGGTTGCCGATGCAGTGCTGGCAGGTATGTCGTTCCAATACAGCATTATTTTTACTTGCGCCGTATTTGCCGGCACCGCTATGCTCATCGTTTGGCTGGCACCATTGTTTATCGTATTTCTAAAAAAGTGACTACCATCTATGATTTTGAGCGACCGCGCTACATCCATTGAGCCAAAGCCATAACTGTAATCCGGTCCCGGGTTCCCTATATCCATAGCTCCGTTCATCAGTATCGCCTTCAGCAGGTCCGCCTTAGGTGCCACACCGCCATTAAGTTGTTTATAATACTCGGTAAGCAATGCCGCTCCTCCTGCCACCTGCGGAGAGGCCATGCTGGTACCTGCCGCCCATTCGTAGCCATCTATCCCTATGGTAGAGTAGGCCCCAAGCCCTACTGCTATTATTTCCGGTTTCAGCCTTCCATCGTTCACTGGCCCCCGGCTCTCGTCATACGCAGCACCAAGAAAATCCGTCATACTACCTACAACGAGTGCGTTTTTTGCGGGCTGGTAACCACCCGCAACTGTCCCATATCCGGTCGGGTAGCCGGAGCAGGTCAGGTAGCCGTCGTTACCCGATGCAAAAACTTGCAGCACATCAGGATATTGTTGAATCAGCGTATCCAGAAAACGGGCATAACCATCATAAACCCCAGAGTACGAGCAATCCCCCAGCACTACAGCATAAGAGTTATTGGTAATGGTCATGTTGTAGTCGTGATACATGGCACCCGTCGCCGGCAACACGAGGTCATAAAGAAAATCAAGCATATTGGCATGTGGTGCCATCCCCTGTGCCAATGGGTCCAGGTTGCCAGAACCGCCTACAATACCGTTCACATGTTCCCCATGATTTGCTCTCCCCGCCGGATTGAAATTCTTAATCCTGTCCTTAATATCAGCGTGATAGATGCCAGAAGCATTATCGCCAATCCCCACGGTTACATCATCGCCCATCAACCCATAACCGCCATTGGCAGGCAGTGCCCAGGCCACATTACCCTTCACCGCCGGCTTCGACTGCAAGTCAAGCGGATACATAGGCGTAACCGGACTAATATTTTGCACACCATACCAGCTGGCGAGCGCTTTCACGCTGCCCGCGTTTATAATCACTTTAAAAGCGTTGTATTGCTCCATTGGCCACGCATCCACCTGTCCGCCTGCGGCAGCTATAAACTGGTGAATCTCAGTCTTGCTCACAATAGGGTAGAACGTCACCAACAGCTCCACACTCCCTTTCTGCTCGTTCACCTGCTTCCATGTATATTTATCCGCCTTCCATTCCGGCAACATGTTGGTAATGCTATGTACCTGCAAGGAGGCAGGAAGGGTAGTGCCAGCGGTAGCACCTGATTTTAACTGAACAGCAGCAGTAAACGTATTATCCGGTATATATTCAAGCAGCGTAATCCCTTCATTTTTAAGTGCTTCCCTTTCCTTGCTCCCCGGCAATACACTGAAGTGAATAAGCGCCAGCACAGGGGTAGCGCCAGCCTTTCCCCTCATACTATCTATCCATTGGCTCACATTCGGCTGCACAGAAACCGGCCCGTTTTTCAGATGGATGACATGCTGGTTCACACTATTTTGCCCTAAAACAACAAAGTTGATTAAGCAACAAAGCACAAGAGCAAAAATAGGTAAAAGCCGGCGGGGAGGTGAACTATAAATCATATAAAAATAAAGTAAAATAGCTGAAGGTATACAAGCAGATACTAAAGTACGGAATTTATCCGAATTTCCCGCCCCACCAAGCCCCATCCTGCCTAAACAACAATAGCCAAGCTTGCCCCGAGTTTTCGGCGGGGCAAACCGCAATATCATTAACTGCAGAACACGAGCAACCCTGCAAGGGTTTAATCTCCCAGCCCGAAGCAACACTCACCTCGTCCCGATTTCACATCGGGAAGCCCTCGAACTGCGTTTGCAACGCCCGTCAAAAATCAACCAGGGAAACCACCAACGCCGAAGGCGTTGAACACCACATTATCCACCCACAACACACAAGAAAAAACGAAAACATTCCAAGTCACCCCCTTTCTCCACTTGTGGAGAAAGGGGGCCGGGGGGAATGAGGTCTCGCCGGGTGGGCAGCCCCAACCAGCCCCAGCCTTCTTAAACAACAATACCCATCATTGCAACCCAATAACATAAACTTAAGAACACGAGCAACCCTGCAAGGGTTGTATCTCCCAGCCCGGGGCTTCGCCCCGGGAAACATCGCCCCGGGTAAACACCACCGCCGCAGGTTTTGAAATAGCATCTCGCCCCGATTTCACATAGGGATGCCCCGACATGGCGTTTGCACCGCCCGTGAAAAAACAAATCCTGAAATAATTATTTGTAGATCAATTTGTTATAAAATGCACCATTATCACAAGTATTCATCGCTCAACCCCAGCCGACATTAATCAACATAATAAATGCCAGCTTCAACTGCACACGCAGCTTGGCTACTTTGGCGT